>NZ_JBSXPP010000013.1:0-183849 GCF_054073305.1 Mycolicibacterium sp. CBM1
CGGCTTTGCGGGATCGGCGATCATCGCGGCCAGGACCCGCTCGAGCCGCTCGATCAACGACGCGACTGCGGCCGCGTCGAATACCTCGGTGTCGTACTCCACCCGCAGCGTCAGCTCATCGCCGGGAATGGCTTGCACCGACACCGGGTAGTGGTTCGTTTCGTGGTGGCTGAAGTCGGTGATAGCCAATCCGTCGGCGCCCGACAATCGCGCCGCATCGATCGGGTAGTTCTCGTAGACGAAGAACGTGTCGAACAGATGATCCTGACCAAGCACCCGATGAATCTCACTGAGCGCCAGATGCTCATGATCCAACGTCCGGACATGATCGTTCTGCAACTGCGTCAACAACTCGACGGTGGTCGTCGACGCCCAAATCCTCGCTCGTACCGGCACCGTATTGATCAACAGACCCACCATCGAGTCCGCACCCAACACCTCATCAGGCCGCCCCGACACCGTCGTACCAAACGCCACATCGCACCGACCCGTCAGCGACATCAACACCCGCGCATACGCCGCCTGCAACACCGTGCTGACCGTCGTCTGACACGACCGCGCCAACTCCCCCAACGCCCGCGTGGTATCACCCGAGACCGAAAACGACGCAACAGCCCGCTCTCCCGGCACCCGGGCCGGCGGCCCGACCAGGCTCGGGGAATCGAAACCGGCGAGCACCTCGCCCCATACCGCGCGAGCCGGATCGAGATCACGCCCGGTCAACCAGCTGACGAATCGCCGGTAGGGCGGCGCCGGAGGCAGCCGCTGCCCGTAGTAACTGGCGAAGATCTCGCCCAGCAGAATCGGCAGTGACCATCCGTCGAGAACGATGTGATGATTGGTCAGGACGAATCGGTAGCGATCAGGCGCCGTCCGGATCAAGGCCGCCCGAAATGCCGGCTGATTCCCCAATTCGCATACAGCAATTCGCTCGTCAGCGCAGAGCTCGTCGATATGGTCGTCAGTGTCCAACGCGACGTACTGCCACGGCACCTCAGGATCGGCCGGGATGACCTGGACTGGCTCGGCGAACTTCTGCGAGAACCGGGCAGCCAGATTGGGATGCCGGGCCACCACCGCCTGCACCGCTGCCTGCAACCGATCCACGTCCAACGGACCCGACAACCCGACATACAACTGCACCGCGTACACGTCGTCCCCACCCAGCGCCGCGCTGGCGTGAAAGAATAACCCCTGCTGCAGAGGAGTCAGCGGCAGAGCATCAGCTATCCGCATACTGCCGCTGAAGCTCGTCGATCTGCTCCTGGGTCAGACAGGCCGCGATATCGGACGGTGTCAAACCGCCGCCACCGCTTCGGACATGGGCACAGATCCCGGAGAGAGCCTCGAACCACAGCTGGCTCATCCGATTGACCTGAGCCTGCTTGAGCGCCGACGGTGCCCACGTCCACTGGGCGGTGAGGACCGGGCCTGCGTCGGTGTCCACCGTGCCGGCGTTGAGCTCCAGGGTATGCATCAGCGGTATGGGCGGCTTCACGTTGGGACTGATGTTCGCCAAGCCGTCCCAGCAGATCTGCCATGCATCTCCGGACGTTTCGGCGCTTGTGGCACCCTGGCGTCCGAGATAGTTGAATCCGATCACCGGATCGGATCCATCCAGGTCGACCCCGTTGTTGAGGTAACGCAGAACGCCGTAATTGAGTCCCTCGGGGAGATTGCGAAGTTGTTCCTTTGCGGCCTTGACCACAGCGCCCAGCTTTGCGTCACCGGCCACCACCTGCGCCCAGGTCAGCCCGCCGACCTCCAGGGCGACCGGATATTTGGCGGTGAACCAGCCCACCGTCCGCGACAAGTCAACGTGGTCACCGACAGAGGCCACCAACTCCTCGTCGCGGCCGTGCCCCTCGACGTCGATCGAGATTGGTGTGCCACCGGTACCCAGGAATTCTGTTGCGGCTAAAGCAAAGGCGATTAACAGAATGTCGTGCACACCGGCATGGAATGCCGCCGGGACCTCCCCGAGCAGCACCTGGGTGGTCTCGATGTCGAGGTATGCCGATAGATTTCCCGAGGTGGTCAGCGTGTCCGTCTCAGGGCACACCACGGGCAACGCGGCCGGTGTGTCCGCGACCTGACGCCAAACATCAGCTCCTGCGACGACGTCGGCGCGCTGGGCGTAGTCGGCGAGCAGCGAGGCCCACCGCGCGAAGGACGTTCCCGGCTCGGGCAGCACGACCTGCTGACCGCCGCGGTGCTGAACCCAGGCGTAATTCAGATCCTCCAACAGGATTCGCCACGACACCCCGTCGATCGCCAGGTGATGCACGATGGCCACCAGCCGGCCGGTCGTTCTCACCCAGATCGCGCTGAACATGACCCCAGCGGCCGGGTTCAACTGTGTTCCGGCGTGCAGTACAGAGTCGTCAGTGAGCACGTCGACCGTGTGCAGGCGGGAGCGGGCATCGACCGAGCCTGCCTCCGGCACAACCAACGACCAGCCACCGGCATCGTCGCGATCGACCCGCAGGCGCAGCATCGCATGCCGATCCAGCAGAAGCTGCAGCATCGCGAGCACGTCGGCTTCACTGGTACCCACCGGCGCCTGCACCACGACTGTCTGATTGAAATGAGCGACCGGGCTGCCGGCGGCTTCCAGGCTCTCCAGCCAGCGGATGATCGGGGTGGCGATCACGGGACCGACTCCGTCGGTGGCCAGGTCGCTGTTGGCGTCCACCACCTGGGCGACCTGAGCCAACCGAGCCACCGTCTGCTCGAGGAAGACATCGCGCGGTCGGCACAGCACGCCGGCGGCGCGCGCCCGCGCCACCACCTGCATCGACAGGATGCTGTCTCCGCCCAACTCGAAGAACGACTCGTCCACGCCCACCCGTGCCAAGCCGAGGACCTGGGCATAAATACCAGCCAGGAGTTCCTCGACCGCGTCGGTAGGTGCCCGATAGGACTCGCCACCTTGATACTCCGGTGCGGGCAACGCCCGGATGTCGAGTTTGCCGTTGACGGTCAGCGGCAGCGCGTCGATCGCGACGACGGCGGCGGGCACCATGTACGCAGGCAGCGAGTCGGCCACCGCCGTCCGCGCCGCCGACGGGTCCGCGGATCCGGTGAGATAGGCGACCAGCCTCTTGTCGCCGGCGCGGTCCTCACGGGCGATCACCACTGCCTGCTCGACACCGTCCAATTGGCTGAAGGCAGCCTGGATTTCGCCGACCTCGATGCGATAGCCGCGGATCTTGACCTGCTCATCGGCCCGACCCACATACTCCAGCTGACCATCGGCGCTCCACCGCACGAGATCGCCGGTGCGATACATCCGCTGCCCCGGCGGCCCGAACGGACATGCCACAAATCGGGTTGCCGACAACCCGGCCCGCCCGACATAGCCGTACGCCAAACCGGATCCGGCGACGTACAGTTCTCCGACCACGCCGGCGGGCACCGGCTGCAACCAGCCGTCGAGGACGACGAAACCGAGGTTGGCCAGCGGATGGCCGATCGGACTGACGGCCTTGTCGGTGTCCGCCGGGGTGATCTCCCGAAATGACGCGTGCACGGTGGTCTCGGTGATGCCGTACATGTTGATCATGCGCGGAGACACCGGGTGGTTCTGCAGCCAGTTCCGAAGACGATGTGGTTCAAGGGCTTCCCCACCGAACACCACAGCCTTCAGCTTTAGCCGCTTCGACTCGTCCAAGGGGGCGTCGACGCTTTGCAGCGCATAGAACGCGGTCGGTGTCTGGCTCAGGACATCGACCTGCTCAGACACCAACAGAGCGTGTAACTCGTCGGGCGAGCGGACCACCGAGTCAGGAACCACGACAACCCGGCCGCCGTAGAGCAAGGCGCCCCAGATCTCCCACACCGAGAAGTCGAACGCCAGCGAATGGCACTGGGTCCACACCTGTTCCGCCAACTCCATCTCGGCGCCCAGGGCGTCGAGCAGACGAATCACGTTGTGGTGCGGTATCGCCACACCCTTCGGCGTGCCGGTGGTTCCCGAGGTGTAGATGACGTATGCGATATCGGCCCCGGTGGGCTCCGTCAACGCCGTAGCGGGTTGGCTGTCCACGGCGGGGTCGTTGAAGTCGACGATCTCGAGTGCGCGGCCGTCGAGGCGGGAACCGAACTCGGAAACGGTGATCGCGGCGACCGGTGCGGCGTCGTCGAGCACGAACTGCAGCCGGGCCTGCGGTACGGCAGGGTCGATAGCGACATATGTCGCACCGGTTTTCAGCACCGCGAGGATCGCCACGATCGCCTCAGCTGAGCGCGGCAGCACCAACGCCACCCGCTGGCCCGGCCCCGCACCACGACCTGCCAGCAGGTGGGCGAGCCGGTTTGAGGTTTCGTCAAGCCGGCGATATGTCCACGACTGGCCCGCGCAGCTGACCGCGACCGCGTCGGGAACTCGAACCGCCTGCGCGGCGAATGCCGCGGGGATCGACAACGACGTGCCGAGCGGCTGCGCGAGCGCGGCCCGATTGCCCCACAGGGCAAGGCCATCCCGCTCGGATGGACCCACTACGTCGATGGATGAGATCCGCCGCGTCGGATCGGCAGTCATCGCCACCAGGATCTGCACCAGCCGCCTGGTCACCTCGGCGGCATCCCAGTCCGCGAACAGGTGCTGCGCACCCACGGTACTGAGGAAGAGCTCGTCGCCGAGTCCGGAGAAGGTGAAGCCGGAATTGCCGCCGAGGCCGGAATTGGTCATCGATGCCGATGCCGGAGCACCACCGAAGTCCAGCGAGAACGCCGCCGGGAAGAAATTGATGACCTTCCGGTGGCCGTTCTGCGCACCGCGCTCCAGCGAGTGCACGGGAAAGCGCTGATGTTGCAAGGCTTCCTGGATCCGCGTGTCGACCTGAGCACAGAAATCACGCACGGACGCGTGCGCGGGGGTGGCCAGCACCAATGGCACCAGTCCGGCTGCCATTCCGGGCAGTGTCTTCAACTCCGGCCGCACTCGCCTGCTGACCGGGAAATCGAACACCACCTCGGAGCCCTCGGCGCACTGCCCGCGCAGCAGAAGTGCACTCGCCGCGGTGATGACCGAAGTGCGGGGCATGTCCCAGATCTGAGCCAGCTCGTCGACGCGGCGCAGGACCGCAGCATCCAATTGGACAGGCGCCGAACGCCAGTCGGATTCGGACTCGGCGGCATCCGCCGAGGCCCGATTGTCGGATGCGCCGTCCCCGGGCAGATTCGCAATCCAGTACGCCTGGTCCTCGAGATAGTCACCGGAGGCTTCGTAGTTCAGTTCGCACTCGAGCAGGTCGTGCAGGGACCCGAAGAACGCCGGTGGGATCAGATCACCGGAGATGGTGGCCGAGTAGAGGGATGCGACGCGGTTGACGAGCAACCAGATTCCCGCGCCGTCTATGACGATGTGATGGAAACACCCGAACACATACGATTCCGCGGGGCCCGTCTGAAATAGGGCGTATTTGAAAAGGGGTCCCGTGAATGGCATCGGGGTGCGCTGAATCGACAAGGCGATTTCGTGAACATCGCGTTCCGGATCATTCGAGGCGCTCACGTCGAAGAAATCGATATCGATCTCTGGGTAATCGATAACCCGCTGGAAAACCCTGCCCTCTTCCTCGAAGAACGCGGCCCGGACCGGCTCGGCCTCTCGCATCGCACGCTGCAACGCCCACTCGAAGGCGTCGCGGTCCAGCGGACCCTCGATCTTCATGAGCATGCCGATTTGCCAGTCGGTACCGCTGTGACCCGTCTCCTGCGCAAGCCAGATATCCAGCTGCGCGCGCGAAAGCGGAAGCGCGTCTTCGTTGAGCTCCATCAAGTCTCCCAGACCCAAACCCGTCGAATTAGTCGGAGGCTCGGCTACCCGCCAGCCGGTCGCGCAGACTCTTCGGCCGGATGTCCGGCCAGCTCTGTTCGATGTAATCCAGACATGCCGACCGGTCCGCTTCGCCGTAGATCACGCGCCAGCCGGCTGGGATGTCAGCGAATGTCGGCCACAGGCTGTGCTGCTCCTCGTCGTTGATCAAGACGACAAAGGTGCCCTCGTCATCATCGAACGGGTTGGTGCTCACCGCGTCTCCCGACACTCTCGTCAATATGGGTAGAACAAGTTCCAAACCATACTTCCTGGCTATGACGCATGTCACGAAGTTCGCTGTGACTCACATCACGAACAGCGACCCCTCGTCTAGATCGTCAGCACTCCGAGCCCGTGGCCACGGCTTTCCTTCCGGTTGGGCATTGAGCGCTGCTGGTTCAGCCATCCAACGACGGACTGCCGCAGCGGCGAACAAGTCTGCAACGGGCTTACGGTCGTTAGCGGCCAGAGCCAGCAACACCGCACGGCAGTGCCGACGGCGATCCGTTCGGGTCACTCGACGCAGTTGTCGCGGGCGTGCTCCTCCAAACGGTCGGCGGCAACTTTCGCGGCGATAGCTGGCTCCGTCATCCCGGTGGCCAGGTCGCGCGCCCGGGCCGTGTAGTCCGGGGCGAGGATGGTGCTCAGGTCGGCGACCAACGATGTTTCCGTAACGGTGGAGAACCGGCGTGCGGTGCCCACCTTCAGCCGCTTGACCGCGGTGCCGTAGACGGCGTGGACAAGATCCCAGAACAGGATCAGCTGGGGGACTCCCGCGCGCATCGCGATCGGTGTCGTGCTCGAGCCGCCGTGGTGGACAACGGCCCGGCAGGCGGGAAAAACGGTTGCGTAGTTCATCAAACCGACCACCTTGACGCGGTCAGAATGCGGGGCAGTGCTGAAATCGGTCGCGGCGGCGCCGACCAACGCACGCTCGCCGAGGCGGGTGCAGGCGGCGTCGATCATCGCAATCGTGTCGGCGGGCGATTCCACTGGGATGCTCCCGAAGCCGAAGAAAATGGGGGGTTTGCCTTTTGCGATCCATGCCAGAACCTCGTCATCGGTCTCAGCCCCCAACTCCAGCGTCAGCGTCCCGACAAAAGGTCGTTGCCGCTCGCGATCGGCCCATTCCGCGGCGAGACCGGGAAAGCAGGACTCGTCGTAAGCCTGGATTTCCAGCGATCCGCGGTCGGTGATCCGCCGGGGTGCGGAGTGCGTCGCCTTGGGTAAGCCGAGTTCTCGGCGCTGGGTGTCCTCGACCTTCTTCGTTCCGCGCCACGCCGCCCACCAGAACGCGCGGACCAGAGCGCGGCCCACCGCCGCCGGCAGGAAGGGCAGCACTCGGGCGTTGGGCCGCAGCGGGAAGTAGTGCAAGGTGGCCAGCGGTATTCCGTGGTACTCGGCGACGTTGGCCGCGGCATCCTCGAAGTTGATGCCGGTGAAAATCAGGTCGGCGCCGTCGGCCAGTGACATCAGCGTCGCGCTCATGTCCTGCCAACCCTGGAAAAGCGGGCCCGAGATTTTCCCTCGCGCCCTGGCCATCTCCCGGACTTTCCACGGACTACTGAAAAAGCAGGTCCAGTAATCGCGGTGGGCGTCCAGGACCGACCGGGAATTCGGTCCGAATCCGACCGTGTCGGGCACCGCAGCCTTGGCAAATTCGACCAGGTCGGGCGGCACCGCCATGGACACGTCGTGGCCCCGGCGCACCAGTTCCCGACCGACCGCAGCACTGGGCTCGATATCCCCTCGACTGCCCCACGTGGCGAGCACGAACTTCATCGAACTGTCTCTCGGGCAGCGGCCACTACTGCGGGGAAGAAGCGCTCATGGCGAGGAACTCGCCGAGATAGCGCGGCGGCTTGAGATTCAGCAGACGGGTGCGGTCGGCCTTGAGGTCGGCATAAGACAGCGCCGACACCTGCTCGGGCGAGTACGAGAGGGTCGATTCGGGAACGCCTTTCCGTACGAATCCAACCCCCTGGTCGCACCGGAGAACGCCAACCACGAGGTCGGGACGGGTGCTGCGCAATTGAACGATCGCTTTCCAGACATCACCGTTCCAGATACCGATCTTCAACGGCCCCGACTGCTGCGCCATGAATTCGTCCCACGACTGCGCACGCCGGCCGGCTAGCTCGAAGGGCGGGTTGCAGTCATGCAGGAAGATGACACCGTCGTCTTTCAGATGGCGCACCGTATTTTCGACGTCGCGCACTACCTGCTCGTAGGTGTGCAGCCCGTCGATCAGCGCAACGTCGACCCGATGTTGGTCGAGAAATTCCTTCTCGTCTCGGAAAAAAGCATCGCTGGTGGTCTCGAAATACCGCGTGATACGCCCCTTGGCGTCGGCGAGCTGACGGGTGCGCTCGGTAAGCCGAAATGCCGGGTCGACAGCGATCTTGACGTCGGCGGTGATCCGCTGGAATGCCTGCCCGCGGGAGACGCCGATCTCCAGATAGACCGGGTCCGACCGCATGGCTAGTGCCTGTTGAACGGCCCTGATCCGGTTCACTCCGGGCATTGCGTCTGCCAACATCACCAGGCCGTTGTTGATATTCACGCGACGATCCTTACCACAAAGGGGTTCGGGCACATGGGGGTTTCGGCCCACTGGCCGTTAGGTAACAATGGGCGGCTATGTCGCACGCATTCGAAGTCGTGAGTGATTCCGCCGCTAGCGTCGAGGCGATTTATGCCGCGTTCGGGCGTGAGGACTACTGGCTGGACCGTCTCGCCGGCGACAACGCATCCACATTGGATTCTCTGGTCGTCGACGCAGACGGTGTGGTCGATATACACATCACCCAGCACCTCGGTCGACAGGTGTTGCCGGGCCTGGTTGCCAAAGTCGTACCCGGAGATCTGAGGCTGACGTACCGCGAGACCTGGCGAGAAGTCGGTGACGGCCGCGTATGCGGCGAGGTCAAGGTGTCTGCTTCGGGCGGCGTCGGATCAAGCCGCGCGGCGAATTGGCTGGCTCCCGCCGGCGATGCGTCCCAACTGCGCTCCGCCGTGCAGGTTGAGGTCAGAATTCCGCTGGTGGGTGGGCAACTTGAGAAATCTATCGGTGCCGGCCTGGCAAAGAGCATCCCCGCGACGCTGCGCTACACCACCACCTGGATCGCCGAACACTTCTAAACCTCCTCTTATTGACGTGCACGAATGTAAGAATGCCTCGACCAACAGACGCGGCCGCTCAGTAAGTAGGTAGATGATCTTGCGCCAGGCGCACAGCGTTAGTCCTACCGAGAACGAGCAGACGGAACGATCGGAAAAAGGCACGTTCCGCGCGGACATCGAGGGCTTGCGTGCGGTCGCTGTGCTGGCGGTCGTCCTGTTTCACGCTGCCGTTCCGGGAGTCGGCGGCGGATATGTCGGCGTCGACGTGTTCTTCGTCATCTCCGGATTCCTGATCACCGGATTGCTGTGGCGTGAAGTCAGTGGAACCGGCAGGGTGCGACTGAGCAGTTTTTACGGCGCACGCGCCCGTCGATTGTTGCCGGCCTCGGCCACCGTCGGGGCGATCACGATGGTTTCCTCGGCAATCCTGTTGCCGCCGTTGCAAGCTCGATCTGCCATCGGCGACGGCATCGCCAGCGCTCTCTACGTCAGCAATTACCAGTTCCTCCTTCGAGGCGTCGATTACTTCTCCAATCACGTGGCGACGTCGCCGTTCCTGCATTACTGGTCGCTGGGCGTCGAGGAGCAGTTCTATCTGGTGTGGGCGCCCATGCTGCTCGGTACGTTGTGGCTGACCCGGATGGCCCGTCGAGGTCGACGGTGTCCCAGACCCGGCGCATCGGCCGTGTCCAAACGCCCGTTCATCGCGGTCCTGACCGTCGTTGTCACGGTGTCGTTTCTGCTCTCCTTTCTGTCGAGCTACGTTCTGCCTGCTGCGGCGTTCTATTCGCTACCCACCCGGGCATGGCAGCTCGGCGCCGGCGGACTTGTCGCGCTGACTGCTGTTCAGTGGCAACGACTCTCGTCGCGAGCTGCCGCCATCGCCAGCTGGGCCGGGCTGGCAATGATCGTGTTCGCGTGCGGGTGGCTGAGTCCGACCACCCTGTATCCGGGCGCCGCGGCACTGCTGCCCACCCTCGGTGCGGTATTGGTCATCGGAGCCGGATGCTCGACAAGGACACACGGCGGTGCAGTTCTGCTCTCGTCCGCACCGATGCGCGCCATCGGCCGCATCTCCTACTCGTTGTACCTGTGGCATTGGCCCGTGCTCGTTCTCGCCCCGTTCGCGCTGGGCCATTCGCTCGACTTGGCCCAACGGATCATCGCAGCCCTGCTGTCGGCCGGACTCGCCTGGCTGACCCTGCGCTATCTGGAGAATCCACTGCGCTTCGCGCCGAAGATCCGCAGCTCCGCCTGGCGCAGCCTAGGGCTCGGCGCAGTGGCGACCGTTGTCGCGGTCTGCGTCGGGATCGGACTGCTCAAAGTGGTTCCCACGCCCATCGGGCGCGGTGCATCTGCTGCACCGCCGAACTTCACCGGAACAACCGTCCCCACAGGTTCCCCGGCCGACGCCTATGACGCCGCGGTGAAGCGCGCCTTCGCCCAGGTCCAAGCGGCAGTCACAGCAGCGGCCGACCTCACGGTCGTCCCCGCCAATCTCACTCCCCCGCTGCTGGAGACCGTTGCCGAGAAGAAGGCTCTGGCGTTCAACGGGTGCCTGCGCGAGCCGTTCGAGAGTGGGCAGCCCGAATGCGCCATGGGCGATACCTCGTCGTCGACGACAGTCGCCCTGGTGGGCGATTCGCACGCCGCTATGTGGGCCCCGGCTTTCCGACAAATCGCCACACAACGGCATTGGCGCTTGGAGTTGCTGGCCAAGGGGGCCTGCCCATTACTGGATGCACCGATCACCAATCCGCTGAGCCACCTGGCCGAGGCCCTTGCACACTGTGGGGAATGGCGCGGTCAGATCCTGCGCCGGTTGGAATCGGAGCGGCCGCGGCTGATCGTGCTGAGTCTGTGGCATGGCTACGGGACCGCGGAAGCCTTGTCCGGCTACCGGGCGTACGACGCCGCATGGATCAAGAGTTTCGGCCGGCTGGTGGAGCGCCTACGCGCCACCGGTGCGCAGGTCCTGGTGCTGGGCCCCATCCCCGATCCGCATTTCCACGTGCCGGTCTGTCTGTCGGGCTTTCTCGACGACGTACAGGCGTGCACTCCGACTCGGTCCACCGCGGTCAACGTCTCGGGCATTTCCGCCGAGGCAGCCGCGACCAATGCGGGCGGCGGAGAATACGTCGACACCACCGATCTGTTCTGCGCCGCCGAACGCTGCCCGGTCATCGTTGGCAATACCCTCGTTTACCTGGACGAGAACCACATGTCGCTGGAGTGGTCACGGGCGCTGGCCCCAGTAGCCGGGGCTCTCGCTGACCGCGCGTTAGCCCATAGCTAGCCAACATGAGGCGGTTCTCGAATTCACCTCTCGCGCCTGTGCGCGAGTGTAAGAATGCCTCGAATCAATTGACGTATTCGCTTATTCAGCAGGTAGGTGACATTGGCCCACGCCGACAGCATCAGAGCTAGCAAAGAACAGCGAAGTCGGCGCTCCGAACAGGACTACTTCCGCCCGGACATCGAGGGTCTGCGCGCCGTCGCCGTGTTGGGTGTCGTCATGTTCCACGCCGCCGTGCCGGGTATCGGTGGCGGCTACGTGGGTGTCGATGTGTTCTTCGTGATCTCCGGCTTTCTGATCACCGGATTGCTCTGGCGGGAAGTGAGCGGCACCGGAAGCGTGCGCCTGCGCACGTTCTACGGCGCGCGCGCCCGCCGGCTCCTGCCCGCGTCGGCCGCGGTCGGCGTCATCACGATGGTCGTGTCGGTGCTTGTCCTACCCCCGCTGCGGGTGCCCACAGTGCTCTACGACGGCATCGCCAGTGCGCTCTACGTCGGCAACTACTGGTTCATTCTCGACAACATCAACTATTTCGCCGACTCACTGACGCCGTCGCCGTTCCTGCACTACTGGTCGTTGGGGGTCGAAGAACAGTTCTATCTGGTGTGGGCGCCGCTCATGCTCGGCACCGCCTGGGCGATCCGGCGGTTCCGCCGCGACCGGGTGCGTGCGATCGCGTCCTCGCGGCGCCCCTATCTCATTGTCCTGGGACTGGTGGCGGCGATGTCGTTCGCGCTGTCGCTGGTGATCACCTATGTCGTTCCGCCGGCGGCATTCTTCTCACTGCCGACCCGGGCCTGGCAGCTGGCGGTCGGTGGGCTGGTTGCGCTGACAGCCCTTGAATGGCAACGCCTGTCACCGCGGCTGGCGGCGGTCGGCGGCTGGGCAGGGCTCGCGCTGATCGTACTCGGTTGTGTGTGGTTCACCGCGACGACGCCGTTTCCCGGCACCGCCGCGCTGCTGCCCACCCTCGGCGCGGCGCTGGTGATCGGAACCGGTTGTGCAACAACGACGAAGGGCTGCGGGCAGCTCCTGAGCACGTCGCCGATGCGCGCGGTCGGCCGCATCTCCTATTCCTGGTACCTCTGGCACTGGCCGGTGCTGGTATTGGCACCGGTGCTGCTCGGTCATCCGCTGGAGCTCGCCGAGCGGGTCGTCGCGGCACTACTGGCGGCGGGACTCGCGTGGTTGACGCTGCGCTATCTGGAGAACCCGTTGCGATTCGCCCCGCAGATCCGCGACTTCCCCTGGCGCAGCCTCGGTCTCGGTGCGGTGGCTACCGCGGTCGCGGTCTTCGTCGGTCTTGGGCTGTTGAAGGCAGTACCCACACCCGTCGGCCGTGGCGCCCCGGCCACTCCGATGGCTTTCACGATCACACCGGCGTTGGCGGCGGGTTCGGACATGGCGGCCTACGACGCCGCCGTCACGCGGACCTTCGCCCAGGTGCAGTCCGCGCTCGCGGCCGCCCTGACGAACAAGCCCGTGCCGTCCAATCTCGCGCCGCCGCTGGACAATCTGACCGGCGAGCAGCGAAACCTCACCTACAACGGCTGCCTGCGGACGCCCTACGAGAGCGGCCAGCCCGACTGCGCGATGGGGGACACCTCGTCTGACACCACCGTCGCCCTGATCGGTGACTCGCATGTCGCGATGTGGACTCCGGCCTTCCAGGAGTTGGCCGCTCAACGGCACTGGCGGTTGCAGCTGATGGCCAAAGAAGCCTGCCCGATCATGGACGTCGCCGTCGGCACCGCCCTGCGTCGTCTGATCGAATCCGTTCAGTACTGCCAGAATTGGCGCGCAGCGGTCATGGCTCGACTGAAGGCGCAGCCGCCGCGCCTGGTCGTCGTGAGCGTGTTCCGCGGATACGGCTACGACGAGATGATGACCGGATTCAAGGCGTACAACCCCGCCTGGATAGAAAGCCTGGCTCGGCTTGTGCGTTCACTGCGCGAGATCGGCACCCAGGTGTTGGTGCTGGGCCCAATCGCGAGTCCACATGTCAATGTGCCGATTTGCCTTTCCGGCCACCTCGATGACGCGACTGCCTGCGCGCTATCGCGGACATCGGCGGTGGACCAGTCCGGCATCGCCGCCGAAGCGGCCGCCACCGCCACCGGCGGGGGTCAGTATGCCGACCTTTCCGATCTGTTCTGCACCCCGGACCGTTGCCCGGTCGTCGTCGGCAACACGTTGATCTATATGGACGTGAGCCATTTGTCCATCCCCTACTCCCGGCAGTTGGCACCGGCCATCGGTGCGCTGACCGACCGCGCGCTGGCACACGGCCATTAATCAGGAGGCTTCGCCTTGTCCAACTCTGTACTGATCACCGGTGGAGCCGGATTCATCGGATCCGCGCTCACGCGCCGACTTGTCGAGGCCGGTTATGACGTCGCGGTGATGGACGTCCTGCTTCCGCAGGTACACGCCGAAGGCGCAATCATCGACCTGCCGACATCGGTGCGGTTGTTCACCGGCGACGTCACCCACGCACCGGACTGCGACGCTGTGCTACGGATGTTCAAGCCAGCGCAGATCGTCCATCTCGCCGCCGAGACCGGCACGGCACAGTCACTTTCCGAGGCCACCCGGCACGGTTCAGTCAACGTCGTGGGGACGACGCAACTGCTCGACGCATTGAGCCGCAGTGGGCACGTACCCGACCAGTTGGTGCTGGCGTCATCGCGGGCCGTCTACGGCGAAGGTGCCTGGCGATCCGGCACCGAGACGTTCTATCCAGAGCCGCGCAGCCATGCTCAGCTACTCGCCGGTGTATGGGATCCTCAAGGCCCCAAAGGTGATTCCGCCGTTCCGCTCGCCAGCAGCGCGAGCCGCACCGAGCCCCGACCCACCAACATCTACGCGGCGACCAAACTCGCCCAAGAACACATCCTGGCGGCGTGGACGTCGGCGCACGACACCAAGCTCAGCGTTCTGCGCCTGCAGAACGTCTACGGACCAGGCCAGTCGCTGACGAACTCCTACACCGGGATCGTGGCGCTCTTCGCGCGGCTGGCGCGTGAGAAGCACGCCTTGGAGGTCTACGAGGACGGCCGGATCCTGCGGGATTTCGTCTATATCGATGACGTTGTCGAGGGGCTTGTCTCAGCGATCGACAGTACCGCCGCGCCGTCTCGTTACGTCGATATCGGGTCGGGTGTCCCGACCACCATCCATGAGCTCGCACAGCAACTCGCGGCGATCTGCGGCGCCCCCGACCCCGTCGTGGTCGGCAAGTTCCGTGACGGCGACGTACGCGCCGCGCGGTGTGACATCGAGCCGGCGACGACCGACCTCGGTTGGCGTCCGAAGTGGTCGCTCGAGGAAGGTATGCGCGCGCTACTCGACTGGATCGCCAAATCAACAACAACCTAGCGAAGCCACCGATCAGATCCCCCAAGAGATTGGTCATTGTCTTGAGTTTCTCGGTTAGGACGAAGACGTCGCTACTCCGCCCGAAGCGACCCTGCTCACGCTATGGTCAATATTTGTGATCGAGCTTGACGGAGTAGCAAAGACATTCGACGGGGATGTCCTGGCACTGCAGGACGTGAGCTTTTCCGTTGCTACCGGATCGATCTGCGCATTGCTCGGTCACAACGGCGCGGGAAAGACCACCACGATCAACATCCTGTCCACGTTGACGCGACCGAGCTACGGCCGGGCAATCGTGGCCGGGTTCGACGTCGTTCAGGAGCCCGGCCAGGTACGGGCATCCATCGGAATGACGGGGCAGCACGCTGCGCTCGACTGGCAGCTCAGCGGGCGAGAGAACTTGGTCATGTTCGGCCGGCTGCGCGGAATGCGCCGCAAGGACGCACGCGCACGGGCCGACACCTTGATCGACCAGTTTGACCTGGCGCACGCCGCCGACCGGCGCGTGGTCACCTATTCCGGCGGTATGCGGCGGCGCATCGACATCGCCGCCGCGCTCGTGGTGCCCCCTAAAGTGCTCTTTCTCGACGAACCGACAACCGGCTTGGATCCGCGCAGCCGTCGTACGGTGTGGGATCTGGTGTCGGCGTTGGCCGCCGACGGCGTGACCGTCCTGCTCACGACCCAGTACCTCGAAGAGGCCGACGTGCTCAGCGATTCGATCGTCGTGATCGATCACGGTCGGGTGATCGCCAGCGGCACGTCCGAAGACCTCAAGAGCCGCATGGGATTCAGCTATTGCACGGTCAGTCCCGTGGACCCGGCCGACCTGCACAAGATCCTGGCCGTACTCGCTGATCTTAGAGACGCCGAAGCCGACGAAGAGGCCAACACGGTGTCGGTGTTGGCAACCAACGGCGTTGCCACATTGAGTGAGGTGTTTCGCCGGGTCGACCAGCTCGACATCGAGCTAGCGGACATTTCGCTGCGCAAACCGTCGCTGGATGAGGTGTTCCTGCATCTCACAGGCAGTGTCACCGCGTGACCGCAGTAGCTGTCCTGACCGAACGCATCGTTCGGGAAGCATTGCGCGGTGACTTGCCGTTCGCGGTTCTGGCGCCGGCCGGCAACTTCGTGATCTTCAATCTCGCGCTGCGCAACGTGATCGACACCGGTGGCATCACCTACGCCCAGTATGTCCTTCCCGTCATCCTCGTCCAGGTGACACTGCTCGGCGCGTTGACCACCGTCGACCGGGCTGCCCGAGAACACCGGTCCGAACTCGGGATTCGGCTCCGCACATTGCCGCTGTCCACGTTGACACCCCTGGCAGCGCGCATGCTGTACTGCCTCGTCCGAGCAGCGATCGCTTTGCTCGCCACGATCGGCATCGGGTACGCGTTCGGATTCCGAATGACCGGTGGACTGGGCTATCTGACGGCGTTCGTCGTGCTCGTCATGACTTTCACGCTGGCTTTGTCACTCGTCTCGGATGCCATCGGCGTATGGCTTTCAGGCTCGTCGATCGCCAGCGAAGGCGGCACGAGTCAGGTCCTGTTGGTGCCCCAACTCCTGCTCGTCATGCTGTCCACTGGGATGGCGCCGGTGGAGTCGTTTCCGGACTGGCTACACGGGTTCGTGCAATACCAGCCGGTCTCTCTGATAACCGCAACCCTGCGACAGCTGGCAGCAGGCGATATCGCCGTCGGCGACCTCGTGAGCAGCTTCGCCTGGTGCGGTGGATTGTTCGTAGTGTGCGGAGCGCTGGCTATACGGATGCAGAGGCGGACCCAATGACCACGAACACGCCACTGCGGAGTTCGCTCGTCAACGAGAGCTTGGTGTTCGCGGGCCAGCTGCTCACCCACTGGCGCCGGGCGCCAGTCGTGCCGATCCAATCCATACTCTTCCCGACGTTCCTGCTGATTACGTACTACCTGCTGGTTGGCAAGTCGATATTCCGAATCACCGGGACCGACAGCCTCTATGGCTTGGTGCCGACGTGCGCCATTGCCGGCGCCTTCTCCGGGGCCATCGCGGCCGGACTCACCCTTTCGATCGAACGCGACGGCGGCCTCATCAGCCAATTGTGGGTATTGCCGGTGCACCGAGCCAGCGCTCTGACCGGCAGGCTGATCGCGGAGGCCGCGCGGACTCTGGCAAGTACTGCCGTGATCACCTTGGTCGGCATCGGGCTCGGACTGCGCTTCCACGGCAGTTGGCTCGCGCTGCTCCTATTTCTGTTGGTGCCGGTGATGGTCGTTATCGTCTTTGCGATGGCAGTGATAGCACTTGCAACGCGCTCCAAGGACGGCACCGTCCTCATCTGGCTGGGGCTGCCGGCAATCACCGCGGTCTTCGCGAGCTCAGGCTCTCCGCCGGTTGAATCGCTGCCCTCCTGGATGTGGCCGCTCCTGCGGTTCCAGCCGATGGAGCCGATCACCGAGACCATGCGGACCCTCGCCCAAGGTGGCCTCCCGTGGTGGCCGCTGCTGTGGGGGACGCTCTGGACACTTGCCGGCGCCGCGATCGTCGGTCCACTGGCTGTTCGCGGGTACCGTGCCGCCGCCGAATCCGGGGGCGCTCGCGGTTGAGGTCAACCGCCACGTGAGATAGCGAACTTCTCGACAAGGTCAGCCGTGGCCGCAACGCTATCGGCGGGCTTGGTCATCTGCGCGGCCAGTGCGCGGGCTCGGGCCGCACAGTCCGGTGCGAGGATCTTGC
Source organism: Mycolicibacterium sp. CBM1 (assembly GCF_054073305.1). Classification (NCBI taxonomy): domain Bacteria; kingdom Bacillati; phylum Actinomycetota; class Actinomycetes; order Mycobacteriales; family Mycobacteriaceae; genus Mycobacterium; species Mycolicibacterium sp. CBM1. Next base: position 17,346 of record NZ_JBSXPP010000013.1, read on the forward strand.
GAAGATCCGCAATCAGCGTCTTCTCGGTGGTCGCCAAGAAGCGCCGTCCCGTGCCGACTTTCAGTCGCTTGAGCCGGCCCGCCCAGAACGTCTGATCGGGCAACATCCACAGGATCATCGTGGGGCGCCCCGAACGCAGGCCCGCGTTCGTGGTGCCTGAACCACCGTGGTGCACGATCGCGCGGCATGCCGGAAACACCTGCGCGTAGTTGATCGTGCCGACGGTCTTGACGTGGTCAAAGTGCGGGACGTTACTGAAGTCGTTCGTGCCGGAGCCGATCAATGCCCGCTCACCGAGTTGCGCGCACACCCTGGCGATCATGGCGACGATGTCGTCGGCACGTTCGATCGGCATACTGCCGAAGCCGAAGAATATCGGCGGTGTTCCACCGGCAATCCAGGACTCGACGTCTCTGTCGTCGCCCGTGGGCATTTCCAGGGTGAGCCCACCGACAAACGGCCGGCGGGGCGGCGACTGGGCATTCCACCTCGCCCATTCCTGCGCCAGCCCCGGAAAGCACACCGCGTCGTAGGCCTGAATTTCCATTGCTCCGGATTCGGCAATCCGTCGGGTCCAGTGTCCCCATGCCTTCGGCAAGCCCAGGGCTTTGCGCTGGGCGTCGTCATTGGCCCGGTGTCCCAGCCAAGTCAGCCACTCGGATCCCGTCATGACCAATCGCCCAACCCGCGGGGGGAGAAACGGAAGGAGGCGGCCATTGGCGCGCAGCGGGAAATGCTGGAGCGTGGCAAACGGGATGTCCCGATACTCCGCGACATTGGCGGCAATACCTTCGTAATTCATTCCGGTGAGCAGCAAGTCGGCTCCGGCGGCGAGCGCCGTCAGCGTTTCGCCAGCCGCTTGCCGACCTTGGTCGATGGGATCGGCGAATTCCCGCATCAGCCGATTCAATTCGCGGACACGCCAGGGCTTGCTGAACAACAACTTGAAATAATCCTGGTGTGGATCGATGACGGCTTTCACGGTCGGGCCGTAAGCGACCGCTTCGGGCCCAGCGGAGCGCGCGAAGTCAACCAGGTCGGGCGCGACCACCAAGGAGACGTCATGCCCGCGCCGCGTCAGTTCGCGGCCGAGCACCGCGAAAGGCTCGACCTCACCGCGGCTACCCCAGTTGGCCAGGACAAACTTCATAGCGATCCTGGCCCTCCTTCATCCGAGTACGCGTGCGCGCGCCGGGAGTCTAACCGACGAGGCCTCACCGTCGGATTCGATCGATGATGCCGAAACCACCATTATTGACGCGCTCGAATGTATGACTGTCTCGACTCACGAGAAAAGGCAATAAACCAGATAGGTGACCTTGCGACAAACCGAGGGCGTTAGCGCTTCCCCAGACGAACAGCAGAGCCGACACTCGGCAAACTCAGGACTGCGCCGAGACATCGAGGGCATGCGCGCAATCGCGATCGCGGTTATGAACTGATCAGGCGTCGGCCGTCAGACGCTCAGTCGTGGCACCGCGAGCCGACGAATTCCTCTACGAGATCTGCTGCCCACCTGGTGCTTTCAGCAGGGTCCGTCATCCGGGTGGCGACCTCGCGAGCCCTGTCGAGATACTGCGGGGCCAGGATCTTCTGCAGGTCTGCGACCAACGATTTCGTGGTCGTTCGCGAAAAGCGTCTATGGGTGCCCACTCGGAGGCGCTCGATTACGGCGCCCCACATCTGTCGATCGGGCGCCGACCAAAGAATCAGTGTCGGTACGCCAGCCCGCAGAGCACCCGCAGTCGTGCCCGCACCACCGTGGTGGACAACCGCGCGGCACGCCGGAAAGATAGCGGCATAGTTCATCCTGTTCACCACCTTGACATGTTCGGCCGAACTCTCGGGGCTGAAGCCGCTAGAGCCGGCGCAGACCAATGCGCGCTCTCCCAATAGCGCGCACGCATCGCCGATCATCGCCAACGTTTCTGCCGGCGATTTCATCGCCATGCTGCCGAAAGCGAAACAGATGGGCAGTGAACCCGCGGCAATCCATGATGCGACCTCATCATCGGCATCCGTAGGCATCTGCAGCGTCAGGGTCCCGACAAAGGGGCGTTGGTCCTCGAATCGCGCCCACTCGGTTGTCAAGCCGGGAAAGCACACCTCGTCATAGGCTTGGAGTTCCAGCGTTCCGCGCTCGGTAATGCGTCGGGTAGCGGCACGCGAATCCTTCGGTAGCCCCAATTCCAGGCGCTGCCTCTTCTCCGCCTTCCCGGCTATGCGCGAGGTAATCCACCAGAACACAGTCATCGTCGCCCTACTTAACGGCGCCGGCAAGTACCACAGAACCTGGCCGTTGGGACGCAGCGGGTAGTAATGCAGTGTGACCATTGGGATGTCGTAGTATTCCGCGACATTGTCGGCGAGGTCCTCGAAGACTTGGCCGTGGAACAGCAGGTCCGCCCCCTCGGTCACGGACATCAGAACACTGCCCAGCTCCGACCTACATCGTTCCTGGAACTCCCAGTCCTCTCGGTATAGCCTTTTCAACCTGCGTATCTGCCATAGCCGATGGGCGGACTCACCGGATTGGTTCGCACCGGCGTTCTTTGCCAACGCAGTCTGAGAATCTGGTCCGTACGCTACGGCGGTGAACCCGGCAGATTCAACGAAGTTGATCTGGTCAGGCGGTACGGCCACCAGCACGTCGTGGCCTCGGCGCATCAGCTCGCAACCGACAGCCAGCGAGGGTTCGACGTCGCCCCGGGTTCCGTAGGCGGCCAACACAATTTTCATCGTGGCGTCTCCGTCTCAGGCTGCTGCAATGCTATAGGTGCCGAGGAAGATTCGTCTCCCATCGCAAGCACATCGGATTCCGTGCTGGCTACCCGTCCCCTCTTTTCGAAACGAGATTTGAGAGAAGCCGCCGGCTTTTCGACGACGAACCAACTGACCGCGGCCAGTGGCACGGTGAAGATGGTTGCCACCACCGCGAAAACAACTGGATTGAGGAAAGCAAGTCCACAGATGACCAGCAATTGTTGCACCGGCCATGCATAGATGTAGACGCCGTAGGACAGATCCGTACGGAGCCGGAATCGCTTGTTGCGAATAAGTGCGCCAGTGACGATGACGGCGTAGGCCAGCGGAAGGGCCGCAAGCAATCGGTAGTTCGGCAAAAGTCCGGCCGCCAGAACGACGACCACACTCAGCGCGACGAGTGACCATCGAGCGGGTATCACGTTTTGGATCTGGTAGATGAGAGCACCAGCCCAGAACATGACAGCGAAGCGTGCGACGATCGCCTGCACGAATAGCGCTGCGGTAGTGGGATCCATGGGAGTCTGTGATTCCGCCAGGTCAGCGAACGCGCTCCATGGTGGCAGTGACGCCGACCAGATCAATGCCAGCGCGAACAACGCAGGAATGAACCACTTGCGACGCAGCAGCCCGATTACACCGAATCCCGCGACAGCGATGTAGCACAACACTTCCCAGATCAGGGTCCACAGCGATCCGTTCCACACTCCGGACACCGGAATGCCACTGGGCGTACCACCGATGCCCTGCTCGGTCAGTAACACCGCGCTGTTTCCGAAAACGTACTCGAGCGGCGCCCGGGACAGCAGCAACTTACCGGCCGGGCCGCCCTGGATGGCAACCCCGATCGGAGCGATAACGAACGCCGTGACGATCAGGCAGAACCAAAAGCCGGGCAGGATACGCAGCGCCCGGGCGGCGAAGTAAACGCGAACCCGTGGGCGCCTGAACCAGCTCCAGGTGATGAGGAACCCCGAGATCGCGAAGAAACCGTCCACCCATAGGTCTCTGAGGAGTTGGTGAGCGGGCGCGAACGACAGTTGGCGGCCGGTCAGCAGCCAGGAATGATAGACGATGACGCCTGTCGCCATGGCCAATCGGCACGCGTTAAGTGCGTTGCGACGCGGATCGAATTCGCTTCCCAGGCTCTTTCCGGCCGCGACCGCCGGGCTGCCCTCTGCCTCAGATGTGGGTTCAGCGGTCACCGGAACCGATCCCTAGCTCGATTCTTCGAGGTACCACGGGTTGGCCCGTGCCCACTCGATGGTCCGGCGGATGCCTTCCTCCACGTCGACCTTCAGACGCCAACCCAGCTCTCGCTGCGCCTTGGTCGAGTCCGGGATGCGGCGGGGAATGTCTTCGTATCGGCCGCCGAAACGTTCGGTTGTATCAACGGGTTCGGCGCTGGACACCGAGTCGACCCCGGCAATCTCGATCGCGAGATTCACCGCTTCGCGCATGCTCGTTTCGACCATGCTCCCGACGTTGTAGGCCTCACCGATCGCCGTATCGCTATCGGCGGCGAGCAAGGTGCCTGCGACCGCGTCGTCTACGAAGGTGAAGCACCGAGTCTGGTCACCGGAGTCGTACAGCAACGGCTTCCGGCCGTTGAGGATGCGGTGAACTGTCTGCGACACCACGAAGATCGGATTCTGTCGTGGACCATACACATTGAAGTAACGAACCACTGTTACCGGCAGCCCGCGGGCGGCGTGCATGGCGAAAACCAGATGCTCGGCCATCCCCTTGCTGGTGCTGTAGCTCCAGCGCGCCGTCTTCGTCGATCCGAGCACCCGGTCGTGGTCCTCGGCCCACGGCGGATTGGGGTTCTTGCCGAATACCTCGGATGTGCTGGCGAACACCACACGAATCCCGTTGCGGTCACTCAACTCCAGAACGTTGCGGGTTCCGATCACGTTCACGTCAAGGACGCGAAGCGGATCGTTCATGTAGTTCTCGACCCCCACGACCGCGGCGAGGTGAAAAACCGTGTCGACATCGGGTGTCAAGGCCTTCTCAAGCGCCGCCACATCAGTGACATCACCTTGGACGAACCGAAAGTTGGGATGGTTGTCGAAGTCGATACTGCTGTCACGAGTGTTCTTGGCGAAGTCGAAAACGGTGACCGTGTCGCCCCGCTCCAGCAGCGCCGTCACCAAGTGCGATCCGATGAAACCGTAGCCGCCCGTGACGACGACATTGGACATAGTTGCTCTTTCGTTGTGTATGAAGGTGCGGACGACGGCCGGTCGCCTACCGGCCGATCCCCTTGTAGACAAAGCCGGCCGCCCGTGCAGCGGCCGGGTCGAAGCTGTTGCGTCCGTCGAGAAACACGCAGCCATCGGCCGTCAGATCTGCAAGCCGGACCAGCGGAATCTGATGGAATTCCCGATGCCCCGCGAGGACGACCAGGGCATCGGCATCCTTGACAGCGGACTCGATATCGGGACTCAGCGGAACCTTGGTAACCGTGTGGGCCTCCTCATCCGGCACCCACGGGTCGTGCACCGAGAGCTGGCAGCCCGACTCCTCGAGCAGCGCGACGACGTACTTGGTCGGAGTGAGCCGACAGTCACCGGTGTTGTTCTTGAACGCGATGCCCAGCACTGCAATCTTGCTGTTCTCGATCGCCTTGCCCTGATCAGCCAGCAGCTCGGTGAGCAACTCATAGGTGTAGCGGGGCATCGTGTCGTTGACAGTCCGCGACGTCTTCGGCACGTGTAGATCTAGCCCGAGCGACTCGCCCAAGTGGTTGACGAACCAGGGGTCTTTGGTCAGGCAATAGCCACCTACACCCATGCTCGGCATCAGGATGTTGACGTTGTGGGCTCCCTTGGGCATCGAGTTCGCCGCCGCAATGACCTGCAGCACGTCCATGTCCAGGCGGTCGCAGACCTTGGCCAGCTCGTTGGCCATCGCGATGTTGAGGTCGATCCAGAGGTTGTCGGCGAGCTTGACCATCTCGGCCGTCCGCGGATCCTCGACGATGATCGATTCCAACCCCAGTCCGTGCCGCCATAGGGTGGCACAACTGCGCGCGCTCCGTTCGTCGACGGCGCCGACCACCACGGGTATCGATGTCAGTTCCCTGATCGCCTGCCCTTCGGCAAGCCGCTCAGGACAGAACGCGAGCCCGAAGTCGACGCCGGCCTTGAGCCCGGATACCTCTTCCAGCAGGGGCCGGACGACCGTTTCGGTGGTGTCGGGCGGCACTGTGCTTTTCAGTATCACGAGGTGCCCGGGACGTAGATGCTCACCAACAGCGCGCGCCGCTGCCTTGATGTCGTCGACGATGGGCTCATAGTCCGGCCCAAGCGGCGTGCCCACAGTCACGATGACGAAGTCGTTATCAGCGATCACGCTGAAGTCCGACGTGGCCCGAAGGCGGCCCACCTGTGCGCTATTGGCGACGAGCTCTCCGAGGCCAGGCTCCGGCACACTGGTCCGGCCCTGGTTGATCTCATCGACGATGTTGGGCCGAACGTCGATACCCGTTACCGGCCAACCGCGGTCGGCCAGGACGGCACCGATTACCGTGCCGATGTAGCCGAAGCCCACCACCGCAATCCCCGACTGCATGCCGCGAACCAAGAGGTCGGTCTCAGCATCACTTCGTCCGAACGCGCCTCTAGCCATACCCGTTCTTAGCTCCTTCGGATCCCCCGTGCACGTCTTGGCAATGACCCGTGCCTCACGACCAGGCTAGTCGCTCGGCAGCCTAATTGAAGGTTGACGGCGTCGGCTCGATATTCGGGCGGCTGGCAGCAGTGATCAGGCACCGCACCTGGCGCGTGCAAATTCCTCCACACGGTCGGCTGCAGCAATGACGCTGCCGGCACGCGTCGTCATCCGCGGAGCGATCTCTGCGGCGCGTGCGGCGTACTCCGGGGCCAGTATCCGGCGTAGGTCCTTGACCAGCGATTTCTGAGTGGCGGTGGAGAAGCGCCGGCCAACCCCAACCTTGAGTCGTTTGAGCTGAGCGGCGAAGAACGGCTGGTCCGGCAGCGTCCACAGCACAAGCTGCGGAACACCCGCGCGCAGGCACGCGGCCAAGGTGCCCGAGCCGCCGTGATGCACGACCGCGCGGCACGACGGAAAAATTGTCGCGTAGTTCACCTGGCCGACCACTTTCACATGGTCGAAATGCGGGACACCGCCGTAATCGGTCCCGCCGGCGCCGACGATCGCACGCTCCCCTAATTGTGCACACGCTGCAGCGATCATGGCGATCGTGTCGGCCGGTGATCCGATCGGGACACTGCCAAACCCGAAGAATATCGGCGGCGATCCGTCGGCAATCCACGACAACACGGCCTCATCCGAGTCGGTCGGCGACGCCATCGCCAGCGCGCCGACGAACGGCCGCTGACCACCCCACTTGGCCCATTCGACCGACAGGCCCGGAAAGACCATCTCGTCGTATGCCTGGATTTCCAGCGAATTCCGGTCCGCGACCCGGCGCGGCACCGGACCGGACGCCTTGGGCAGCCCCAGTTCCTGGCGCTGGGCGTCCTCGCCCTTACGGGTCCCGCGCCACGCGGTCCACTCGTTGACCATCATGGCCATGCGACTCAGCGGTGCGGGCAGCAGCGGCAGAAGCTGCCCGTGCACGCGGTAGGGAAAGTAGTGCAGAGTCACCAGCGGGATGTCGTAGGCCTCCGCGACGTTCGCCGCAGGCTGTTCGAATATCAGCCCGGTGAGCAACAGGTCGCTGCCCTGGGCCACCGATGCCAGCGTCCTTGTCATGTCCGCCCAGCACTCGTCGGCGAATTGCGCGGTTTCGCTGGCCATCCTGTTGAGCTCTTTGAGCTTCCATGGGGTGCGGCCGTAGCAGGTGAAATACCGCCACTGCAGTTCCAGGATGGCCTTGGAATCCAGTCCGTAGGAAATCGCGGGGAGCCCGGCTGCCTCGGCGAAATTCACCAGATTGGGCGGGACGACCATGCGTACGTCGTGCCCTCTGCGCAACAGCTCGCGGCCCACTACCACCGCGGGCTCGATATCGCCTCGACCGCCGTAGCTGGACAGCACAAGTTTCATCGCCGGTTCTGGCCTTTCGGTCCTCCCGCGGGCACACCGTCAGGAGCAACGGACATTATTACCGGTTTTCTGACGAGCCAGTAAGCGTTCGGCCATGCCTTGGGCTCAACGTTGGTACGATCCCGAATCGCCGAGCCCAGGCCATTCTTTGGGCCATCACGCTGAGGAGCTCGATTTTGGCTGACCGCGCATCTGCTGCGCGCGATACGGAACGCATCGAGTGGGACGTGATCGTGGTGGGTACCGGCATGGGCGGCGGAACCTTGGGCTATCGGCTGGCCCAATCCGGCCGCCGAGTGCTCTTCGTCGAGAAGGGCCTCTCGACACTGCCCGGCACACCGAGAACGATCCGGTCGGCGATGCCGGAGCTCGCCGAGCCGATGACCACCCGGTCCGCGTCGGGCTACTACGACGCCCTGGCCCGGGGCGGGCGCTCAACCGACGAGGTCGAAGACATCAGCGGCCGATTCCCCAAGAAGTTCGTACCGTTCATCGGCGGCGGAACCGGTGGATCTTCCGCGCTCTACGGCATGGTGTGCGAGCGATTTTTCGCGCGAGACTTCACTCCTCGGCAGAATTTCGCCGACCCTGGCGATTCCACCGTGCCCGAGGCATGGCCAGTGACCTACGACGAGATGCGGCCCTGGTACGCCGACGCCGAGAAGCTATTCGGCGTCCGTGGCCAGCCCGATCCACTGCGCCCCGAGGCGGACACGAACCTTCCTGCTGCACCGCCATTTTCGACAGATAACCAGCAATTGGTCGGGCATCTGATCGACCGCGGACTTCATCCGTATCACTTGCCGATGGCTTGTGAATACACCGCGGACTGCGCCACCTGCCAGACGTACCTCTGCTCCCGCTCATGTAAGAACGACGCCGCGCGCAATTGCGTGCTGCCGGCGATCACCGAACACGGCGCCCAGCTGTTGACCGAATGTCGGGTTGTACGCCTCGAGGCCGACCGCACCGGGGTGCGACAGGTGATTTGCGAGCATCCGTCGGGGCGACTTGCTCTGACGGCGAAGGTGGTAGTTCTGGCCGCCGGCGCACTGGCGACTCCGGTGCTGCTGCTCAACTCCCGATCAGGAGACTGGCCGCGCGGGTTGGCCAACGGTTCGGACATGTTGGGCCGCAACCTGATGCGCCACCTACTCGACCCGATCGAGATCTGGCCGGAACCTGACTCCACGATCACGGCGGCCAATAAGGAGATCGGACTCAACGACTTCTACTTCTACCAGGGTCAGAAGTACGGCACCGTGCAGTCGTTCGGTTCGATACCGCCGATGGAGTGGCTGCTCAACCGCCCCGGTCCGCAAGCGCGGGCGCTGCGCCTGATGAGCCCGGCGGTTCGTCGGGTCTACGAGAAGTTCTTCACCGGCGGGCTGATCCTCGCCGCGATGATGGAGGACCTCCCTTATCTGGACAACCGCGTGTTGTTATCAGACCGCCCCGGCACCGACGGACGCCAACGGATGCGGATGCAATACCGTTTGCGCACAAACGACCTCGAACGCCACGCGGCATTCCTGCGACTGTTCAAGGACGTGCTTAAGCCGTTTCGTACGCGCGGTCTGGGCAGTGGCAAGGACAACTCGAACATGGGCCACGTCTGCGGCACCTGCCGATTCGGCACCGATCCCACAACCAGCGTGCTGAATCCGCACAACCGCGCACACGAGCTGGACAATCTCTACGTGGTGGACACCTCGTTTTTCCCATCCAGCGCGGGCCTCAACCCAAGCCTGACGGTGGCCGCCAACGCATTGCGGGTGGCCGCGCATATGAACCAAGCACACTTCGCCACCTAACCCGCCGAGTAGGTCCTAGTCTGTCCGGAAACTGGAGGTGAAACGTTGGGCGTTGTCGACAGCGGGACGGTGGACCGGACGAACCAAACCGTTGACCGGACGAACATCCATCGAATCTGGCGAGCGGTCCTCGTCGTCATCGCGCTCGGCGTAGCGACGGCGTGCTACTACGCGCCGGTTCTCCTCATTGTGATCGGCGTGCTGCTGGTCCTCCTGCTCTTCGCCCGCCTGGTGTACCGCGACCGCGGCCGCTACATCCCCAACTTGTACGCGCGGGACATCAGGATTTACGACGAGCCGTACCAAGCGTTCATCACGCAATCGATGACCCAGTTGCGCCGCTGTCGGATTGCTGGGCACCCACTCTTGTGGGAGGCCTCGCGATTGCCTGAACCAACCACCGAGAATTCCGACGAACTACTCCTCGATCTCGGTGTGTGGATCGGCTGGTCGACACGGCTGACATCCGACGCGTCGGGCCGGACGGTATACGGCTTCGATACCTTCCAAGGGCTCGTCGAAGACTGGCAGATCGAGGACCAATTCCTGATCAAACAGGGCACTTTCTCACTCTCAGATCCGTTGGCGAAACGCTTCATCCACGACACCGGGGTCAGCCTGCAGGACGGCGTGCCTGCCGCGCTGGGCCGCAAGGTTCAGTACGTCAAGGGCAGCACCTACGACACGCTGGCTCCCTTCCTGGCGAATCACCCACACGCCCCGATCAGGCTTTTCCACATGGATCTGGATACCTACGAGAGCTGCCTGCACGGGCTGGAAACGTGCAAAGACCACTTCGTCGAAGGTTCGATCCTCGTCTTCGACGAGTACCTGGTCACCAACGGAGAGATGCGCGCCTTTTTCGAATTCCAGAGCCGTTATGAGCTGGAATGGAATTATCGCTCCTGGGGGCTCGAGGTTGGCGAGATGAACGCCGAGATGGTTACCTCGCGGTGGAAACGAGCCATGTACTACACAGCCGCAGTGACCATGCACCTACTGGATGGTCGCTACCTGTGGAAATTCCTCACCAAGCGCTATTGGCGGTTCTGGCTAGGCGCACCGATAGGCGACATTCTATTCATGCTCGGCGCCGCCGGACTGCGGAAGTCGGTGAGCCTGGAGATCACTGGACTGGGGAAACTTGACTTGAGGTAGCGACGCGCATTGGCCATCACCCAGCCGCAACACCCCCTGCCCCGCTGGATGTGGACCGTTCGGAGTCTTGTCCTTACGCCTGAGACGGGACTTCAACGAAAGCGCGGGCTTCTCGATCAGAAACCAACTCAACGCGGCCAGCGGCAGGGTCACCGCGGCGGCAACGATCGCGAATATCGGTGGGGCGAGAACAGCAAGCCCGCAGATCACCAGGAGCTGCTGGATCGGAAACGCGTAGATGTAGACGCCGTACGACACGTCGGTCCGTAGTGTCAGCCGCTCACTGCGGAGCAGAGCACCCGAAACGATGATGGCGTATGCCAACGGAATTGCCCCCAAGAGCCGGTAATTCGGCATCAAACTTGCCGCAAGCACGACGCCGACGCTCAGAAACACCAAAGACCAGCGGGCCGGGATTACATTCCGAAACTGAAACAACAGCGCGCCAGCCAGAAACATCAAGGCGAAGCGCGCGGCAGCTCCTTCCGCTATCAACATTGTGGTCGCGGCATCGATGGGCGGACGTTTGTCAGGGGGTGTTTCGATTATCACCTTCATCGACGGGAGCATCGCAGACCAGCACAGCACCAGCGCGAGCAGAATAGGAACAACCCACCGGAAACGTAACAGTCCGAAGACGCCGAGAGCAGCAATTGTTATGTAGCACAGAACTTCCCAGAAAAGGGTCCAGAGTGAACCATTCCATTCTCCGAACCATGGCACCCCGAGTGGCGTCCCGGCGATGTCGTGCTTGAATACCTGCACGCCGCTGTTTCCCAGCACGTAGTCGTACGGTGAACGTGAAAGCAGCAATTTCCCAACCGAACCACCCTGGATCGCCACGGCAATCGGGGCGATGACGAACGCGGTCACGATCAGGCATACCCACAATCCCGGAAGAAGCCGCAGACCACGAGCGGCGAAATAGTCGCGTGCTCGCGGATTCCTGAACCAACTCCAGGTGATGAGAAAGCCCGAGATTGCAAAGAATCCGTCCACAAAGCCGTCTCCGAGAAGCTGGTGAACCGGTTCGAACGAGATGCCACGACCAGTCAGCGGCCACGAATGCCAGAGGATGACTCCTGTCGCCAATATCAACCGCCACGCGTTCAATGCATTCTTGCGGGAGTCGAACGCCTGTCCGAGCGTGCACTTCCGCGACAGACTGACGCTGTCCTTTGCGTTGCCGCCGACGACGTCAGGATTTGCACTCATGATCAGCACACCCGCCCTTCGCGGACGAACCTTTCCACCAGATCGGTGGCGACAGAGACACTTTCGGAGGGCGTAGTCATGTGGGTCGCGAACTGGCGAGCACGCGTGCGGTAGTCCGGGGCCAACACCTTGCGCAGGTCTGCGACCAACGACGTCTCGGTAGTCGTGGCGAATCGCCGCCCAGCGCCCACCTTCAGTCGCTTGAGCTGGTTTGTCCGCAGTCCCTGATCGGGCAGCGTCCATAGCCCGACTTGCGGCACTCCGGCCCTCAAGCACGCGGCGATCGTACCGGCGCCGCTGTGGTGGACGACCGCACGACAGCGGGGAAAGACGTCCGAAAAATTGACCAGCCCCACCACCTTGGTGTGCTCTGGGTGGGGGTTCGAACTGAAGTCAGTGCGGGCGGCTCCCACTACGGCACGTTCGCCCAGCTGTTCACAGACGGCGCCAATCATGGCAATCGTGTCTGCCGGTGAGCCGACCGGAACACTGCCGAAGCCGAAGAAAATCGGCGGCGTCCCCCCGGCGATCCACGACGCGACCTCGTCGTCGGAGTCCGTCGCCGACTCGAGTGTCAGTGTGCCGACGAACGGGCGTTGACCGCCTAGCCTCGCCCATTCGGCTGACAGTCCGGGGATCCATGCCTCGTCATAACCCTGGATTTCCAGGGAGCCACGTCCTGCGATGCGCTCAGGCCACGGTGTTGTCGCCGGTGGCAGGCCGAGCAATCGGCGCTGGAGATCTTCGACGTCCTTGACCGGCCCGCTCCACGACATCCGTTCGTACGCCTTCATCACCGCACGACCCAGAGGCGCCGGCAGCATAGGCAGGACCCTCCCATTGGGGCGGGTCGGAAAGAACTCGACTGTGACCAGCGGGATGTCGTAGTACTCAGCGATGTTCGCCGAGAACTGCTCGAATCCGTAGCCCGCGATGATCAGGTCCGCGCCCTTGGCCAGCGACTGAAGCGTCGAGAATGCCTCCGCTGTCCAGCACTTGGTGACGATTTCCCCGATCTCTGTCCCGAGCTTCCCCAAATCCTTTAACTTCCATGGGATTCGGAAGAAGGCTGTCCAGTAGTCGCGCTGCGCGTCCATCATCGCTTGCGATTCGTCACCCCACGAGACCGCCGTGAGCCCGGCCGCTTCGGCGAATCCGACGACGTTCGGCGGGACGGCAATCGTCACGTCGTGGCCCCTGCGGAGTAACTCCCGACCGATGACGATGCTCGGCTCGACATCCCCACGGACACCGTGGCACGCCAGCACCACCTTCATTGCAGATCTAGCCTCTCAACCTCATGCGCGTGCGCACGGTCCAGGACACCGGCAAGTATCGCTTGTTTTTTGACGACCAAGCATGTGTTTGGCTAACTGGGAGCTCTCTTGCTGATCGCCGGGCACATCGGTCAGCTCGGCTCGCGGACCGGGAGGCCTGCGGCGCGGTAGACCGCGTCGATCACACTCATGTTCTCGACTGCGTCCTGTGGCGATGTCCGCACCGGCTCTCCGCGCAGCACCGAACCGGCGAAAGCGTCCAGTTGGAAGGAGTACGTGGGGCGGCGCGAGAAGCGCTCAGTCCTCTTTCCGTTCGCTGACCGGACCCTGAGCAGCGGGAGGAGGTTTGGTGTCGCAGGACTGAGCCAGCGCAGCTCGCCGTCATCTCCGATTACTCTGGCGCTCGCCCGAAACAGGTTCCCCGACCACAACGCGCACCGCAGTCGACCACTGTGGCCGTTTGCGTACCGCAGGTCGGCCTTCATAGCTCGGTCCACCTTGGGCTTCTGAAGTTTGACCTGTGCCGAAACGACCTCAGGGGTCGAACCACCGAATGTGCGAGCCATGTTCGTCACATAACTGCCGGCGTCCATCATCGCGCCGCCGCCGAGGGCGTAGTTGTAACAGTTGGCCTTGAATCTCGGCAGCAGCACACACAGTGTGACGTCCACTCGCCGCAGAGTGCCGAGTTCCCCTGACGCGATGATCTGCTCGACGCGCCTAGTCAACGGATGGTGGCGGAACTGGATCGCTTCCATCACCACCCGGTCCGACCCGGCAGCCATGTCGGCGACTTCCCGAGCTTCAGCGGCGTTGGCCGTGAACGGCTTCTCGACAAGCACGTGCTTGCCCGCGGCAAGTGCCGCCTTCGTCCATCTGCCGTGCATGCTGGTCGGCACCAGGACGTAGATGGCATCGACGTCCGGATCATCGAGCACCGCCTGATAACTGCCGTGCGCCTTGGCGATGTCGTATTTCGCGGCAAATTCGGCGGCGCTCGCGGGATCACGTGCACCCACCGCTGCGACTACGACGTCGTGGTTGTCCCGAGCCGGATTGATGATCGTCGTCGGCGCGAAGCTGGAAGCTCCCAGGATTCCGATGCGTAACCGGCCTGCACTGTCTGGCATAGCTTCTCTCTTCTCTTAGTGCGACCGCCGGCGGAAAGTAGGTTGATACCGCGGCACCTGGTCACCGACGCGATACTAGGAGACGTTCCAGCAAATCAGTCCGGAATTGACGTAACGGTCAGGCGCGGGGTTCAGCTCGGCTGTCTTATGGGAAGCCCGGCGGCTCGGTAGATCGAGTCGATGACGGTCATGGTCTCGATCGCGTCGTCTGGCGTCGTGTGCACCTGCTCACCCCGCAGCACCGCCGCGGCGAACGCATCCAGTTGATACGCGTAGGTGGGGCGGCGGGGGAATCGTTCCACCCGTTTGCCGCTCCCAGACCGCACCGAGACCCGATGAAACAGGTGGGGCACCAAGGGATTGAGTGCGTAGAGCTCGCCGCGATCACCTGTCACCCGCAGACTTATTCTCAGCAGATCAGTTGACCACATCGAACAGCGCAGCCGACCCGTATGTCCGGCCGGAAACCGCAGCTGAGCAGTCATCGCCCGGTCTATCCGGCGATCGCGCAACTTTGCCTGCGCCGACACAACCTCCGGGGTTTCACCACCGAAGGTGCGCATCATGTGGACCGCGTAACATCCGGCGTCCATGGTGGCGCCACCGGCAAGGGCGTAGTTGTAACGGATGTCGGAGAATTTGGGTAGCGGAAAGCAGAACGCGACATCTACCCGCTGCAGGCTGCCCAACTCGCCCGACGCGATGATCTCCACCGCCCGTGACGACAACGGGTGATAGCGATAGTGAAATGCCTCCATCACCACCCTGTCCGACCGAGCCGCCAACTCGGCGATTTCGCGGGCCTCGGCGGCGTTGGCGGTGAACGGCTTCTCGCACAACACATGCTTGCCCGCTTCGATCGCGGCGCGCGTCCACTTGCCGTGCAGGCCATTTGGCAACGGGTTGTAGATCGCATCGATATCAGGGGCGGCAATCAGCGCCTCATAGCTGTCATCCACCCGGGCGATGCCATGATTGGCCGCGAAGGCCCGAGCGCGCGCCACATCCCGCGCCGCCACCGAAGCTACCACGACCTCGGGATTGTCCCTCGCCGGTTTGATCACCGCTGCCGGGGCGATCGTGGCTGCACCCAGGATACCGATCCGCAACTGACGGTCTGTCATCAGCGGTCGAATTCCAGAAGCGTCAGTGTGGCTATCGTCGGCCAGTTCATGCCGACCCACCGACGAAGTGGTCGATGTATCGGCAATCCCCGGGTTTTCGGCAACAATTGGTCGAACACCGGGCCGCGGCCTCGCGGTAGCGGCAGGTCGTGCACCGCCCGAACACCCGGCACGGTGTCGGCCAACTTTGCGAGCTCGCGGACCGTCAGACTGAACGGCGTCCGCGGCCAGTCACCTCGCATGACTTTCCACAATCGTGGCCGAGCGGCCAGCAGTGCCTGCGACTTCGGCGGCAGGTCGAACATCATCTGTCCGCCCGGAAACCGGCGCGCGCACTCTCCGATCAGATCCAACGCCTCCCTGGGTTGCAGGTACGGCAGCAGACCCTCGGCAGTGATGAAAACCCCGCCCTGGGAATCCACCTGATCCATCCAGCTGAAATCCAGCACCGACTGCGTGCAGGCCCGCACGCGGGGCGAGTCGGGCAGTAGCCGTTGCCGGAGTTCGATAATCGCCGGCAGATCCACAGTCAGCCAATGGAATTCATGGCCGACGCCGGCGGCTTCGAGACGCCAGAAACTCGTCTGCATTCCTTCACCCAGAGCGACCACAGTGGCTTCCGGATGCGCTGAGAGATAGCCGCGGGTGCCGTGGTCGAAAGCAAGCGTGCGCAACGCGAGATCTTGTCGATCGGCGGAGAGCTTGAATCTGCTGAAGTCGTAGTCCATCGATTCGACCAGACGAATCGCCATCGGGTCGTCGACGATGGAGTCGGCACGCCCGGCTTCACTGGCACGACACCACAACGTCACCAGCGCCGTGTCAGTTACCGGCATGACAACGGTCATCGCACAGATGCTCCTTGCGTAACAGCTTCAATCCGGGCACTGCAAATATCAGTTCTCCGAACCCAGCCGCTCAGGTGGCCGTGAATAGGGTACGCCAACCGCCCATTGTCCTAACACCGATTACGGACCAATGTCCACGAGTTGTCCCATAGGCTCTGGCCGTGTTCGCCGCCGGTGAGAGCCCTGCCCCCTTGATCGTGGTGGTCTCAAACGTCAGCAGATTCGGCGGTGGCGGCGTAGTCGGATTTCGGGACATGCTTCTGGGGCTCCGCAAAAAACGGCCCGACATCGACCTCGTCGCGGTCATCCCGCAGCGGGGCGATGTCGCCAGGAGATGTGCTGATGACGGGATCGAAGCGAAGATCGCGTGGACGCCGTGGTGGGGTTTTGGCAAATGGTCACGGTCACGGTTCATCGACCCGCACGTGCTGATTGGATGGCTTCCCTACACCGCGATACTGCTGCCGGGGATTGCCCAGGCAATGGTCTTCTTCATCCGGCGTCGGCCGGCGATGGTCCTCACCAACACCATGACGATCCCGTCGCACGCCATCGCCGCGAAGATGCTCGGCATCCCCCACTACTGGATTGTTCGGGAATTCGGGCGTGACGACCATCAGCTGTGGTTCCTGTTCGGGTATCGCAGAACGGTCCGGATGCTCGGCCGACTATCGGAGTCGGTGATCTGCAATTCACACGCCGTCGAGCGCGCGATGCTGGAGTTGAACCCCACGATGAAAACCCGTGTGCTATACCCCGCTGTCGACACCGAACTCGGCACACCACCGCAACGACAGCCAGGTGAACGCATGCGTACCATCCTGGTCGGCTATTTCTCCGAGGCCAAGGGGCAGGAACTGGCTATCAAAGCCATCGCCATTGCCAGACGAGCCGGCACCGATATCGAGTTGACCCTGGTCGGTACGGGAAGCCACGAGCCGCTGCGCAGCCTTGCTCAGCGCTTGGGGGTTGACGATCTGTTGGCCGTTCACGGACCGACCCGCGACCTACGGCCCTACTGGGCCGGCGCTCACGTTGGCCTGATGTGCAGCCAGAGCGAGGCTTTCGGCCGCGTCACGGTCGAGGCGATGCGGGCCGGGCTCCCGGTATGCGGGACGAACTCGGGTGGCACCCCGGAGATCATCGAGCCCGGCGTCGCCGGACTTCTCAGCCCGGCCGGCGACGCAGACTCGCTCGCGGCCAACTTGATGACGCTCGAAGCCGACGAAGCTCTTCGTCGCCATCTCGCGCACGGCGCCTTAGAGTCGTCTCAGCGCTTCCAGCGTGACCGCCACGACGACGAACTCGCAACCTTTCTCGGACTGCGTTGATACCATCCCGAATCGCCCGGATCAGGCCAGTATTGGGCCATCTCAACGAGGAGTTCGATTGTGCCTGAGGGCGAACTGACCGGACGTGAGGCCGAACGCATCGAGTGGGATGTCATCGTCGTGGGTGCTGGCATGGGTGGTGGAATGCTCGGCCAGCTGCTGGCACGCGCAGGCCGCCGAGTTCTTTTCGTGGAGAAGGGGCGTTCAACTCTGCCCGGAACGCCGGGAACGATCCGCTCGGCGATGCCGGAGATCGCCGAGCCGCAGGCCTCCCGGTCGAAGAAGACCTATTACGAGACGTTGGCCCGCGCCGGGCGCAGTAATGACGAAATAACCGATATCAGCGGTCGCCGCCCGAGACGATTTGTGCCGTACATCGGCGCAGGCCCCGGCGGATCGTCGGCTCTCTACGGGATGGTCTGCGAACGGTTTTTCGTGGACGATTTCACCCCCCGCCAATTTTTCACCGACCCCGGAGAATCCACTGTTCCGGAGTCCTGGCCGATCGCCTACGAACAGCTTGCGCCCTGGTACACAGAAGCCGAGAAACTACTCGGGGTTCGTGGCGATGCTGATCCACTGCGGCCGGAATCCGCCGCCGTCGGACTTCCCGCCGCGCCGCCCTTCTCAGCCGACAACCAGCCGCTGGTCAACTATCTCGCGGGGCGCGGGCTGCATCCCTATCACCTGCCGATGGCCTGTGACTACACCGACGATTGCGCCACCTGTCAGGCCTACCTGTGCGGGAAGGGATGCAAGAATGACGGCGCCCGCGCCGGAGTTCTGCCCGCGGTCACCGAGTACGGCGCTCATATGTTGGACGATTGCCGAGTCCTACGACTCGAGGCAGACCACGCACGAGTGCAACGGGTGATCTGCCAGCGCCGCAACGACATGCTCGCACTCAAAGCCAAAATAGTGGTGCTGGCCGCAGGCGCGCTGGCCACCCCGGTGCTGTTGCTGAATTCTCGGTCTGGAGACTGGTCGCGTGGACTGGCCAACGGCTCAGACATGGTGGGCCGCAACCTGATGCGCCACGTGATGGACTGGATCGAGATCTGGCCGCAACGCGGCTGCAAGATCACGGCCGAGAACAAGGAAATCGGGCTCAATGACTTCTACTTCATCGACGGCCAGAAGTACGGCACTGTGCAGTCGGCCAGCTCGATGGCCTCGTTGGCACCGATCGACATGATGATGAATCAGCCCGGCTGGATATCGAAAGGGCTACGGTGGGCCAGCCCAGCGGCCCGCCCGATCTACGACAGGGTGATCAGCGGCGGCCTTGTGCTCGCCGCGATCATGGAAGATCTGCCCTATCGGGACAATCGCGTCCTGCCCAGTGATCGGCCGAGTAACGACGGCCGCCAGCGGCTGCGACTTCAATACCGCATGCACCGAGGGGAGAAAGAACGCCGCGAGGTATTCTTGGGTGCGCTCAAAGAGGTGTTGCAGCCCTTCCGCACGCTCACCCTGCGCACTGGCGAAAACAACGGAACCCTCGGCCACGTCTGCGGAACAGTTCGTTTCGGCTCCGATCCGGCCACCAGTGTGCTGGATCCGCAGAACCGGGCACATGAGGTCGACAACCTCTACGTGGTTGACGCATCCTTCTTCCCGTCCAGCAGCGGTATCAATCCGAGCCTGACGGTCGCAGCCAACGCCCTTCGGGTCGCCGAGCACATCAACACCACGTGTTTCCCCAATTGACCTGGCCGATAGCATCACAGGAGTGGATCTGTTCGTACGCGAATCCGGTCCGGTCGACGGCCCCACCATCGTCTTCCTTCACGGCGGGCTGCTGAGCGGTTGGACCTGGAAACCTGTGGTCGAACGATTGCAGCAGTACCACTGCTTGGTCCCCGATCTACCCCAGTATGGCAAGAGCTTTCACCAAGGACCGTTCGAGATGGGCCGAGCCGCCGACGCGATTGGCGAGCTCATCCGCAGCCGGGCCACCGCCGGCAGAGCACACCTGGTCGGCTATTCGCTGGGCGCACAGGTCGGCGTCCAACTGCTGGCAAGCCAGCCGCAGCTGGTCAATCGAGCAGTGCTCAGCAGCACCTTCGTCAACACGATGCCCGCTGTACATCTGACGCGATGCCTGGCGGGTCTACTCGCCCGGATCCCGTGGTTTCGATGGGCGATGATCGACCGCTTCTGGGATGAACGCCACGCGGCCGAGAACGGCGACTATCTCGACGATGCACGCCTGAATTCCGGTGCCCAGCTTGCTCACATTGCGGTGGCATCCGCGGGATTCACCCGGCCCGAAGGCATCGACGAGTGCGGTGTGCCAGCATTGTTCGTCACTGGCGGTGAGGAGTTGAGGATGATCCGCCTCGCGGCCGCGGCGCTTGCGCAATCCATGCCCAAGGGGGTCGACAGAGTCGCTGTCGGGATGAGTCACGACTGGCCGCTGGGCAATCCGGATCTCTTCTCGCGCACCGTCGACGCCTGGCTCCGCGGGGATTGTCTGCCTGCCGAAATCAGCGTTCCTACGCCTTAGGCCGGCTCCCGCACGGGAAGGCCGGCAGCACGATAGATTGCATCGATAAGGGTCATGTTTTCGACCGCCTGTGCCGCAGTTGTTTTCACCGGCTCGCCACGCAAGATCGCCGCCGCGAAGGCCTCCAACTGATAGTCGTAAGTCGTGCGCGACTTGAAGAAGCGCTCCACTCGGTGGCTGTCGGCTGATCGGACCGAGAACTGCTGGAACGGGACAACAGGATTGAGTCGCAATTCGCCCCGATCACCAATCACCCTGGCGGTCACGTGCGGCAGATCGGACGACCACAGCGAGCAACGGAGCTGCCCGGTATGTCCTTCGGGGAATCGCAACTCGGCAGTCATGGCGCGGTCCACCTCAGGACTGTGCAGTTTAGCCTGTGCCGAAACAACTTCCGGTGTTGAACTACCGAACACGCGAAGCATGTCTACCGCGTAACTACCGAGATCCATGAGCGAGCCGCCACCCATGGAGTACTTGTAGGCATTGGAGGAGAACTTGTGCAGCCAGAAGCAGTCTGCGGCCTCCACCCTCTGCAGGGTGCCCAGCTCCCCGGAGGCGATGATCTGCTCGACTCGGTCCGCAAACGGATGGTAGCGGTAGTGAAATGCCTCCATCACGACCCGATCGGACTGCGCCGCCAGGTCAGCGATCTCCCGAGCCTCCTCAGCATTGGCCGTGAACGGCTTCTCACACAGCACGTGCTTGCCCGCCTCCAGTGCAGCCCGAGTCCACCTGCCGTGCAGGGCATTCGGCAACGGGTTGTACACCGCATCGATATCGGGGTCGTCGATCAACGCCTCATAGCTGTCATACACACGGGCGATGCCGTGCTTGGCCGCGAAGCCTTGAGCGCGCGCCACGTCACGTGCCGCCACCGCGGCGACGACCACCTCAGCATTCTTGTTGGCCGGCTTGACCAACGCCGCAGGGGCAATGCGGGCTGTACCCAAAGTGCCGATCCGCACTTGAGTACCCTCAGGCATGCGCTATTTGCGCCACAACACGCCAGTGCCGTCGATGTCGACGATCTCCGCGGTGATCCCGTGCTTGGTCCGGTAGTCGGTGACGGCTTGCTCGCACGCCTTCACCGCAAGGTAGTCGTCGACAATGCAGAATCCCCCTGGCGACAGTCGTGGATACAGCGCGTCGAGGGCCTGGATTGTGGACTCGTAGAGGTCACCGTCGAGACGCAAGACCGAGATTTGTTCGATCGGCGCGTCCTGCAGGGTGTCTTTGAACCAGCCGGGGAGAAAACGGACCTGATCGTCCAGCAGGCCATAGCGCTCGAAGTTCTTCTTGACGTCAGCTTCCGAGACGCCCAAGATTCCTGCGGCCAGCTCCGCCCGAATCCCTTTGTCCGCCTTATAATTTACGCTGTCGGATCGTGGGACACCCTGGAAAGAATCACACAGCCACACGTTACGTTTTGTATCGCCATAGGCGGCGAGGACCGCCCGCATCAGGATGCACGCGCCGCCGCGCCACACGCCGGTTTCGACGAGATCGCCGGGGACATCGTCGGCCAGGACTGTCTCCACACACTCCTGCAGACTGGTGAGCCGCTTCATCCCGATCATCGTCTCGGCCTCGGCCGGCCAGTCCAGGCCCGCCTCCCGCAGGTTTTGATCACGCACGCCGGCACCGCGGAGCTTGGGGCCGAAGGTATTGGCCGCTTTGAGCAGGATGCGGCGACGCAGCGGCCAGTCCGAGGGCATCCGCTCGTGCATCCCGAACCTGGTCAAGTTGCGTCGGAGCAGGTCGAGGTACAGCGACCGCACGTCGTAGTCGGTAATGGTCAAAATGGCCCTATCTCGCATGCCAGCATTTCGGCGCTGAGTCTAAACTTGCGGGGCCGTCAGTCGACGGCGTTTTCCCGGATCGGCTCGTCGGGTCAGCCAACCTGATTGCGACGAGCGAAGTCCTCCAGGAGGTCGGCGGCCTTCGCCACGCTGTCAGCGGGCCTGATCATCCGGGTCGCGAGATCGCGGGCGCGATCGAGGTACTCCGGGGCAAGGATCGTGCGCAGATCAGCAACCAGCGTCTTCTCGGACGCCGACGAAAAGCGCCGCGAGCTACCCACCTTCAGCGCCTTGACCGCGGCGCCCCACATGACCTGAACGTCAGCCATCCAGAGAATCAACGTCGGGACTCCGGCCCGCAGGCCGGCCGCCGTGGTACCCGCGCCGCCGTGATGCACGACCGCCCGGCACGACGGGAAGATCGTTGCATAGTTGACCGCACCCACCACTTTCACATGGTCGAAGGAAGGGACGTCGCTGAAATCGGTCCAGCCCGCGCATACCAGCGCGCGCTCACCCACCTGCCTGCAGGCTCCGGCAATCATGCGGATCGTGTCGGCCGGCGACTCGACCGGAATGCTGCCGAACCCGAAGCAGATCGGCGGCGTCCCCGCGGCGATCCACGACATGACGTCGTTGTCGGCCTCCGTCGCCATTTCCAGCGTCAAGGTGCCGACGAAGGGCCGCTGGCAGTCCCATTCCGCCCACTCTGCCGCGAGCCCGGGAAACAGCACCTCGTCGTAGGCCTGGATCTCCAAGAGGCGACGTTCGGCGATCCGGCCTGGCACGGGGCCTGTCGCCGGCGGCAGGCCTAATTCGCGGCGTTGCATACCAACGACTCGCTTCACGCCGAACCAGATCAGCTGCTCGTAGAGCTTCATGGCCGTGCGGATTGCGGGCGCGGGCAGCGTGGGAAAGAGCTGGCCGTTGACTCGCATCGGAAACCACAGCACCGTCGCCAGCGGGACATTGCAGTACTCTGCAACGTCGAAAACCAGTTCCTCATAGCTGATCCCGGTGACGAGCAGAGCTGTGCCGTTCGCAGCGGATATCAGCGTTGCGCTCATCTCCCCCCAGGCCCGAGTGCCAGGCTCCCGAGATTCTCGGAAGTGCTTTTGCACATCGCGGACTTTCCAGAAGTTGCGGAAGAAGTAGCCCCAGAAATCGCGGGTGTCTTCCAGCCACACCTTCGTATCGGGTCCGTACGCAATAGCCGGAAGACCGACCGACTCCACCGACCCGATCAGGTCGGGCGGCACCGCCATCAGAACATCGTGACCACGCCGCATCAGCTCGCGACCGATAGCGATGCCGGGGTCAACGTCTCCACGAGTCCCGTAAAAAGCCAGCACAAATTTCATCGGGTAGTCCAGGTTCTCCGATCGCGGGCTTAGGCCCACGTCCCCTTGCGGCGGTGAACCAGCGCTAGCGTCTCGAGGCCGACCTTGACAATGAACGGCGGCATCAACCGGTCGACGTTGCGGTAACGACGGAAGTCGTTGAATGCCTGCCGGAACCCGCGCTCGCTCGCCCCATACGTCTCGAAGACTCGATCGAGTTCGGACTCGTCGAACGTCTCGTCACGCGCTGCCGCCGCGAGCGCTTCGTAAACCGTGCGGATCCAGTCGGTGCCGAAGGGCTCGGTTACGGGGCCGCGGGTCTGATGGTGGCGAAGATCCGGCGTCAGGAACTCATCGATTTCCCCCTCCTCCTGCGAGTCGAGATCGATGGCGAGCGCGGTGGAAATCCGCTTCAGTTCCCGGCGCCAGTCCGCGAGGAGGTTGGAGTACTCGACGAACACCCTAGGCACGCCACGGGTGTCGCGTTCGGCCAGCAGACTGTACTTCAGCCACCACGCACAGGTGAGCGCCGGCGACGCCCCCACATAATTCTGCTGGTTGGCGCGCTTCTCCAACGAGCCGATGATCTCGTCCGGATGGCGTACCGCAACCACTGCCGCGACATCGAATCCGGCCTGACGCGCCGCCTCGAACCAGATGGCCGACAGGGTCGTCGTCTTCGGTTCCTTGATGACCATGACCGGAGCGGCCGGCAGGCTTCTGAGGTAATCACTGAGCTTGGCAACCCACGCGGCATTCCGTTCGACATCGAAAGCGCCGTCCCGGTAAGAATCCAGCGCCATGTCGTACCCGGAGCTGCCGTGGTCGTGGAGGATCGCTTGGTTGAGATGGATGACGGCGCGCGCCTCGAAAAAGCCGCGCGGATTCTCGGAATTCGCCCCCAGCAAGCCCGGCGGGAGCGCGCCGCCGGACAGCGAGAGAACCCGCGCCAGCGCCGACGTCCCCGACCGGCCGCTGCCCAACACAAAGAGCGCCACCGGGCGGGTCCGAGTCCCCGGCAGCGCGCCGTCTTGCGGATTCTCAGCCCTGGGCCGACTTGTGATCACAGCGGCAGAATAGGGTTCCCGCGCGAGCTTCGCCGAGGATTGCGCCGTTGCGGTTCCCCGGCCAACCTCGCCAAATCGGAACAGCCGGTCGGATACCCTGACGCTCGTGTCAATCCAGGACCATCGTGCGCCCGCACCCAACGATGAACGGCTGGACAACCGGCTTGTACTGATGGACCAAGCCTTCTACGCGGGGCATCACGCCGTAGGCCAGAAGGAAGTGATGCAGGTCGGCTGGCTTTACCAACACCCGGTGGATCTCCAGCAACTGGAGCGGTTTCGCCTCGAACTCGGCAACGGCATGATGGGAAGGCTGATCGAGCGGTCGCCGCTGCCATTCGGCCGATGGCGGTGGGTCGCCGACCCGCATCCGGCCGAACTCGACGTCGCGACAGCCACTCGTCCTCGCCCCGAACTCGGCAACTGGTTCGACGAACACACACAACTACCTATTGATCCGGAATCGGGACCCGGCTGGCGAATCGGTGTTCAACCCTTCGACGACGGTTCAACCGCGATCAGCCTGGTGCTGTCCCACTACGTCATCGACGGCATCGGCGCTGCCGTGGCCGTGACCGAGGCACTCTGGGGAGTTTCACGCGATCTTGGCTACCCACCCCCGCGATCACGCTCTGCCCTAAGTGCACTGGTGCAAGATGCGCACGAAACCTTACGAGACGCACCGGCCGTCGCGCGGGCGTTCCTCGCGGGGGTAAAGGAAGCCCGCCGCCGCCAGCAAGATGTCGTCCACACTCGGGCACAGGCGTCACTGCCGGCCATTGCGCCGACGAGCGGGGCAAATGACCTCGTGATCGTGCCGAACGTCTGGATCCGAATCCCGTTGGACCAGTGGAATTCCCGCGCGGAGGCTTTGGCGGGAACTGCAAGCGCGCTGGCCGCGGCGTTCACCGCGCGACTCGACCGGCACATGGGCCGCGTCCACGGCAACGCGGAAGACGTCAAGATGTTGCTGACCGTCAACACCCGCACCGCCGAGGATTCCCGCGCCGTCGCCGTCTCGTTCGTTCGGGTCGGCGTCGACCCAGCAGGCGCGACGACCGATCTGACCGCTGCCCGAGCCGCGATTAAAGAGGCGCTCAAGGACGCGAAAGACGCCCCCGACGAGTCGGCAGAGCTTGTCGCACTGACTCCGTTCACCCCCAAGCGAGCTTGGAAACATCTGATGGACTACGCGGTCAGCGACCCCGAGCGGCCCGCGGTGTGTTCGAATCTCGGGGACACCGGTCCGGCAGCGAGCCGCCCCGACGGCACGCTGTGCGACGGGATGTTCGCCCGGGGAGCGAGCCAGCATGTCACGAGGGGCTGGCTCGAACGAACGGGAAGCCAGCTACAGGTTTTCGTCGGCACCTCAATGGAGATGAACCAGGTCGGCGTCTGCGTTCGCGGCTACCAGCCGGGGTCGGTGACGACGAAGGCGGAATTGCGCGTGCTCGCTGAGCGCACGCTGTCTGAGTTCGGTCTGACCGGCGATATCGACTAGCGAAACCGCACCGAAGTTGATGCCATCCGCTCGACCATTTAGTGCTTGCGGACGCGTCAATGAAACCAGTATGAAGGCAATATAACAGTTAGCCGTAACGGCAGATTTACGCATACGTAAGCGCGTATGCTCCGCTGTTGCATCGGCAAAGTGCCCATACGGAGGCCATCATCATGGTTGACTCTCGTCGAGATCGGTCGCGCTTTCGACGGCACCGCTCGTTTGCGGGAACAGCCGCACGGGCGACTGTGACGCCCGCCACAGAGGCTTGCCGCGAGATGCCGCGCTTCGATGCATAGGTCCAGAGTCCAGCCGGTGGCTGGTGTGAGAAGCGGAAGCGCTCGAAAGACGGGAAAGGTCGGCCTGCGGTGATCGAAGGACGTTTGCCCGACGTTGAGCAAACTCAGCCCGATGTCGCCACGTTACCGCCCCGCGACAGTCCCTCCCAGCCCGGTGCTGATTCGTCACCACAGCCGCCGGCACCACGTGAGGCTCGCAAAGGTCGTCGAAACCGGCGATCGATGTTGAAGTCTTTGGGGCGGTTGTGGATTCCGCTGGTCGTGATCGCCGTGCTTGCTGCCGGGGGGCTGACCGTTTCGCGCCTACACGGCATCTTCGGCTCAGAGAAAACTCTGAGCTATGGCGATACCAAGAACGACAAGGGCAAGCCCTACAACCCGAAGAAAATGAAGTACGAGATTTTCGGGCCGCCGGGGACGGCGGCTCAGATCAGCTATTTCGACGAAGACGGAAACCCGGTACACACCGACACGACGCTGCCCTGGTCACTGGAGTTCCCGATCTCCGCGGCGGCAGGCATCGGCAGCATCGCCGCCCAAGGCGATAGTGAGACCATCGGGTGCCGTATCACCGTGGATGGCGAAGTGAAGGCCGAAGAGACCACGACTCACGAAGTAAGCTCATTCGTCTCCTGCCTGCTGAAGGCCGCATGAGCACCCATGAGTTGCACGCCGGGCAGGAGCGGGTGGCGCACACGATCCGCAGGTTCTCGGCGCTGGTCATCTTGGGCTGGCTGGCGATTGTCATCGGCTTTACCCTCGGCGTACCAACTTTGGAACAGGTGGAGGCCGAACATGCGGTCTCGCAGAATTCCACCGATGCGCCGTCCTACAAAGCTGCTATGCGCGGGTCTGAGGTCTTTCAGGAAACAGCCAACGGCGGCGCGGCCGCCATGATCGTGTTGGAGGGTCAACAACCCCTCGGCGACGACGCCCACGAGTACTACGACCGGCTGATCCGCCAATTGCGTAGCGACACCAAGCATGTCCAGCACATCCAAAATTTCTGGGGTGACCCACTCACCAGCGCCGCAGCCGAAAGCAACGACGGTAAAGCCGCCTACGTTCAGATAGTCGTCTCCGGTAAACCGGGCGAAGCAGTGGCCAACGAGTCGATCAAGGCTGTGCAGCACATCGTCTCGGAGACTCCGGCACCGCCGGGGATCAAGACCTATGTGACCGGACCCGCTGCTCTTGCCGCCGACATGAGCGTCAGCGGCAACAGCACCGTCACCACCATCACCCTGGTGAGCATCGCGGTAATCCTGGTGACGCTGCTCATCGTCTACCGTGCGCCACTCACCGTGCTGGTCTTACTGCTGGTGGTGGGCATACAGCTACAGGCCGCTCGCGGATTCGTCGCGCTACTCGGACATCACGAGATCATCGGGTTGACCACCTTCGCGGTCAACCTGATGGTGGCTCTGGTGATCGCGGCCGGAACGGACTATGGGATCTTCTTCATCGGGCGATATCACGAAGCGCGCCTGGCCGGTGAAGACCGCGAGACGGCCTACTACACGACCTACCGCGGCGTCGCCCATGTCGTTTTGGCTACCGGCCTGACAGTCGCCGGAGCTACCTTCTGCCTCAGTTTCACCCGGCTGCCCGCGTTCCAAGCGCTCGGTGTTCCGTGCGCGGTGGGCATCTTGGTCGCGGTCGCGGTCGCCCTCACACTGGTGCCCGCAGTCATTGCCGCGGGGAGTCGTTTCGGGCTCTTCGAGCCCAAGCGCAAGAAGGCGGCGCGCGGATGGCGCCGGATCGGAACGGCGATCGTCCGATGGCCGGGACCGATCCTCGTCGCGTCGTTGGCCGTCACGCTGGTCGGGCTGCTGACGCTGCCGGGATTCAAACCCGATTACAACGACCAGCACTTCCTGCCGAGAAACATTCCCGCCACGCAGGGCATCACCGCAGCTGCTCGGCATTTTCCGCCGTCGGCAATGATGATGCCCGAGATTCTGATGGTGGAGACCGACCATGATCTGCGCAATTCGGCAGACTTTCTGGTGCTGAACAAACTCGCCAAGGCCGTGCTCGCCGTTCCGGGTATCGAGAAGGTTCAGGCTGTCACGCGGCCCGAGGGAACGCCGATCGCCCACACAACGATCCCGTATCTGATGAGCGCGCAGCAAGCCGGCCAGCAGCAATTCATGTTCTTCCAGAAGCAACGCATGGAAGACCTGCTTACCCAGGCCGACCAGCTCGGACAGACCATCACGATCATGTCCCATATGTACGACCTGATGAAGCAGATGTCGGCAACGATGCACAGCATGGTCATCAGCACGCATGAAATGGCTGATATCACCATGGAATTGCGTGACCATATTGCGGACTTCGATGATTTCTTTAGGCCGATCCGAAACTATTTCTACTGGGAACCACACTGCTTCGACATCCCCGTCTGCTGGGCGGTGAGAAGTATTTTCGACATCCTCGACGGGGTTGACGGGCTGACCGACAAGCTGCAGCAGCTCGTGGTGAATCTCGATCAGATGGACGTGATCATGCCTCAGCTGCTCGCGCAGTTCCCCGAGATGATCGCGATCATGACGAGCATGCGAGCGATGCTACTCACGATGCATAGCACGATGTCCGGCGTCTTCAGCCAGATGGACGACAACGGCAGCAATTCGACCGCGATGGGCAAAGCTTTCGACGCCGCCCAGAACGACGATTCGTTCTATGTTCCACCCGAGGTCTTCAAGAACGAAGATTTCAAGCGGGTCATGAAGATCTTCATCTCACCGGACGGCAAAGCCACTCGGATGCTCATTTCCCAGAAGGGCGACCCCACCTCGCCCGACGGCGTCGGCCGGGTCGATGCGATCAAGAGCGCAGCCGAGGAAGCGCTCAAGGGGACCCCGTTGGAGGGATCACAGATTTCCCTGTCCGGTACAGCAGCCCTGGTCAAAGACACGGTCACCGGAACGAAATTCGATCTCATCATCGCGGTCGTTTCAGCGCTTTGCCTGATCTTCATCGTCATGCTCATCGTGACGCGAAGTCTCATCGCCGCCATGGTCATCGTCGGCACGGTGCTCGTTTCGCTCGGCGCGTCCTTCGGCCTGGCGGTATTCGTTTGGCAGTACCTACTCGGAATACAATTGCACTGGTCTGTCTTCGTGATGACGGTAATTATTCTGCTCGCGGTGGGCTCCGACTACAATTTGTTGCTGGTCGCCAGAATGAAAGAAGAACTGCATGCCGGTATCAATACCGGCATCATCCGGGCAATGGCCGGCACCGGTAAGGTGGTAACCACTGCCGGCTTGGTATTCGCGTTCACCATGGCCTCGATGATGGTCAGCGACGTCATCAGCATCGGGCAGGTGGGTACGACCATAGCCATCGGTCTGCTGTTCGACACGCTCGTCGTGCGGGCGTTCATGACACCGTCCATCGCCGCATTGCTGGGCCGCTGGTTCTGGTGGCCACAACGGGTACGTCCTCGCCCTGCCAGCGCCATGCTGCGGCCCACGGGACCGCGTCCATTGGTACGCGCCTTGTTGCTGAACCAAGAGAAGTAAGTGTCGGAAACCGATCTCAGGACAGAGCCGACCACTCAGCGCCACCGGCCGTTGTGGGCGAGGTCGATCCGAACGCTGTCGCCGATCATCATTCTGGTCTGGTTGGCGGTGACAGTTCTCGTCACCTTCTTCGTCCCCTGGCTGGAGACCGTCGGCCGAGACCATTCGGTACCGATGGCTCCGCAGGACGCCCCCGCTGTTATAGCTATGCACCGGATGGGCAGCGAGTTCAAGGAGTCCACTTCCGACAGTTTCGCGATGCTGGTGATGGAGGGGCAGCAGGAACTCGGCGACGACGCGCACGCCTACTACGACACGCTGATACGCGCATTGAAGAGCGACACCAAGCATGTCGAGCATGTGCAGGACTTGTGGGGAGATCGACTCACCGCGGCCGGAGCCCAAAGCAAAGACGGCAAGGCCGTCTACGTGCAATTGAGTCTGGCCGGTAACCAAGGCACAACGCTTGGCCAGCAATCGATTGCCGCGGTCCGCGGCATCGTCGAACGCACGCCTCCTCCGCCCGGCATCGCGGTCTACGTCACCGGCCCAGCCGCCCTCGTCTCCGACATGCAGCATGCCGGCGACCACTCCATGATCAAGATGACCGCCGTCGGCGGCGTCATCATTCTCGCGGTTCTTCTTCTGGTCTATCGGTCCATCGTCACGGTCATTGGCCTGTTGTTGACGGTCGGCATTGAGGTACTCGTTGCCCGCGGCGTTGTCGCGTTTCTCGCCGACCACAACGTCATCGCGCTCTCGACGTTCGCCACCAGCCTGCTGGTTGCACTGGCGATGGCCGCAGGAACCGACTATGGCATCTTCTTTTTCGGCCGATACCACGAAGCCCGTCAGGCGGGCGAGGACATCGAGACCGCCTTCTACAGCACCTTCCGCAGTGTCGCTCCCGTTGTGTTGGGAAGCGGCCTGACCATAGCCGGCGCCATGCTGTGCCTGAGCTTCACCCGGCTGCCCATCTTCCAGAGCATGGGCGTTCCGTCCGCTGTGGGCATGCTCGCCGCCGTCGCGGTGGCGGTGACACTGGTCCCATCATTTCTGGCCGTCGGAAGCCGCTTCAGATTGTTCGACCCCAAGGTCCGGATCAGAACCGGTCGGTGGCGACGCATCGGCACGGCGGTGGTGCGGTGGCCGGTACCCATTCTCGTCTCGACGATTGCGATCGCACTGGTTGGCCTGCTGGCGCTGCCGGGCTATCAGACTAGCTACAACGATCGGCTCTACATACCGCAGAATCTGCCCGCCAATGTCGGGAATGCCGCAGCTGACCGGCACTTCTCCCAAGCCAGGATGATGCCCGAGATTCTGATGATCGAATCCGATCACGACATGCGGAATCCGTCGGATTTCCTGATCCTGCACAAACTGGCGAAAGCAATTTTCAAGGTGCCGGGCATTTCGCGTGTACAGGGGATAACCCGGCCCGAGGGCACGCCGATTGAGCACACCTCCATACCCTTCCTCATGGACATGCAGAACGCAGGCATGCAAAGCAGCCTGACTTTCATGAAAGCTCGTATGAACGACCTGCTCACGCAGGTCGGGATGATCAACAGACAAATCGCGTTGATGAAACGCATGTATGAACTGCAGAAGCAGCTCAACACGATAACGCACAACTCCTTCTTGACGACGAAGGAAATGTCGCAACTCGTGACGGTGCTCATGGGTAGCGCAGCTGACTTCGACGACTTCTTCAGGCCGATCCGAAATTACCTGCACTGGGAGCCGCATTGTTACGACATTCCCGTGTGCTGGACGGTCCGGTCGATCTTCGAGGCGATCGACGGCATCACCTCACTGAACGACAAAATGAAAGAGATGCTGGTCCACTTTGCGAACTTAGATCAGCTGATGCCACAGCTCCTAGCCCAAATCCCACAGATGATCGCGATCATGGAGTCGATGCGGGACATGATGCTGAAAATGCACAGCACCATGTCGGGCACATTTGGAGTACTGGACGATTCAAATCTGAACACCACAGCCATGGGGCAGGCTTTCGACGCCGCACAGGACGACGATTCCTTCTATCTGCCGCCGGAAGTATTCGACAACCCTGACTTCAGGCGGGCGATGAGCGCTTACCTGTCGCCGGACGGAAAAGCGGCGCGGTTCATCATCTCGCACAAGGACGAACCGGCGTCCCCCGAAGGCATCGCCAGTATCGCCAAGATCAGGTTGGCCGCCGAGGAAGCCCTCAAGACCACCCCTTTGCAGGGGTCCACGATCTACATCGCCGGCACCGCAGCAACATTCAAAGACTTCAGCGACGGCTCCAAATACGATCTCCTGATCGCCGCCGTCGGCGCGCTCTGTCTGATCTTCATCATTATGTTGATCATCACGCGGAGCCTGATCGCGTCGCTGGTGATCGTGGGCACCGTCGCGCTTTCCTTGGGTGCCTCATTTGGGCTTTCAGTGCTGCTGTGGCAGTACCTTCTGGGGATCAAACTGCACTGGATGGTGCTGCCGATGTCAGTGATCGTGCTGTTGGCGGTCGGCTCCGACTACAACCTGCTGCTGGTGTCCCGAATTAAAGAAGAGTTGGGCGCCGGCATCAACACCGGCATCATCCGCGCCATGGGCGGCACCGGAAAAGTCGTGACAAATGCCGGCCTCGTGTTCGCGTTCACCATGGCCGCGATGGTCACCAGCGATCTACGGATCATCGGTCAGGTCGGCACGACCATTGGCTTGGGACTGCTGTTCGACACCCTGGTCGTACGGTCGTTCATGACGCCATCGATCGCCGTGTTGCTCGGGCGGTGGTTCTGGTGGCCGCAGATCGTCCGTCCACGCCCGGCCAGCTTCATGCTCCGGTCCGAAGGCACGCGTGCATCGGTGCGGGCCTACATGCTGGCGCGCGAGAACAGCGACGACGATCCGGTCACCGCCGAGATACCAAAGACGACGGTTTGACGGGATCGGCTAGCCGGCTCCAGACGTGGCGCGGATTTCCGACCGGACGTAGTCCACTAATGCCTCACCGGCGTCCGTCGGCACGAATCCGGTGGATTCGATTTTGCTCAAGTCGAGCCCGCTGTTGTGGGGCCGAGGCGCAACAGGATTCGTCGCCTTACTGAAGTATTGCTCGGTGGATACCCCGGTGATCCGGTTCGGATCGTGGCCCGCCACCTCGAAGGTGCGCCGCGCCACATCGGCCCAGGAGGTCACCGGTCCGGCCCCGGTCACGTTATACGTCCCGTAGGGCGCGCGGGTTTCGGTCAGGTGCCGGATCGCCCGGGCCAGTTCCGAGGTGAATGTCAACCGACCCACTTGGTCGTCGACCACCGCCGGGTCGATACCGCGGTCGGCGAGAGAAAGCATAGTGCGCACAAAGTTTCGTCCGTCCCCGATCACCCACGAGGCTCGCACAATGTAGTGCCGATCCAGTGTGGCGATGATCTGGTCGCCAGCGGCCTTCGTCTGCCCATAGACACCGAGCGGGGACATCGGGTCGTCCTCGCGGTAGGGCCGTGTCGCAGTGCCGTCGAAGACGTAGTCGCTCGACACGTGGATGAGCGTAAGACGATGTTGGGCAGCAACTCTCGCCAGTTCAGTCACACCGGCGACGTTGGCCGCCCACGCCGCCGCACGCCCTTCGGGGGTCTCGGCGGCATCCACCGCGGTATACGCCGCAGCGTTGATGATCGTGTCGTAGTCACGCCATGAGCGTGCGGAGGCCAACTCCCCCGAGGTGAGGTCGAGCTCGGCGCGGGTGGCGAACTCCACGTGGGCGGCGTCGGCATACTCCGCGCGAAGGGCGCGGCCCAACTGGCCACCGGCGCCGATCACGAGTGTCTTCCGCGGCTGGATAGGGACAACGTCGGACAGTGGTCCTTGGGCCCGGTCCTTCGCGGAGAGTTCCGCTCGATCCAACGGGATCGGCCAATCGACGGCGATCGTCTCGTCCGCCGGATTCAGCGATGTGTAGACACCGTCCGGGGAGTAGTGGTCGTTGACCAGGTAGGTGTAGGCGGTATTGGGCTCCAGAGTCTGAAAACCGTTGCCGACGCCCTGCGGGACGAACACGGCCCGCGAGGGGTCGACCTCCGCGGTGACCACGGTGCCGAACGTGGGACCGTCCCGCAGATCGACCCACGCACAGAAGATCCGGCCCGTCGCCACCGAGATGTACTTGTCCCACGGCTCGGCATGAATCCCACGGGTCGTACCCGCGGACTCGTTGAAGGACACGTTGTTCTGCACCGGCCCGAAGTCGGGCATCCCGGCCGCCACCATCTTCGCTCGCTGCCAGTTCTCCTTGAACCAGCCCCGATTGTCGCCGTGAACGGGCAATTCCCAGATGGTGAGCCCTGGAATGGCGGTACTCACCGCGCGCAGCGTCTTGCCGAGCTCCGTCATTGAGTTGCGCTCCCCTGTCATTGCCCGATTCGGGCGTAGAACGCTTCGGTGGCATCTTTGGCGGGTGCCCACCAGTCCTCGTGCGTGCGGTACCACTCGATCGTCGCGGCCAGGCCGTGCTCAAAATCGGGATACATTGGCCGCCAGCCGAGTTCGTCGCGCAGTTTGGTCGCGTCGATGGCGTACCGAAGGTCGTGTCCGGTCCGGTCCGGAACGTTCTCATAAGCATCTGCAGGCTCGCCCATGATGGTCAGGATCAACTCGACGACGGTCTTGTTGTCCTTTTCACCATTGGCGCCGATGAGGTACGTCTCGCCGATCCGGCCCTTTTCCAGGATGAGCAGTACCGCCGACGAGTGGTCGTCGGCGTGGATCCAGTCGCGGACGTTGAGTCCGTCGCCGTAGAGCTTGGGGCGAGTGCCGCGCAGGACGTTCGTGATCTGGCGCGGGATGAACTTCTCGACGTGCTGGTATGGGCCGTAGTTGTTCGAGCAGTTCGATATCGTCGCCGCCAGGCCGTACGACCGCATCCACGCTCGTACCAGCAGATCGCTACCGGCTTTGGTCGACGAGTACGGCGACGACGGGTTGTACGGGCTGGATTCGGTGAACCGGCCGGGATCGTCCAAGGGCAGGTCGCCGTAGACCTCGTCGGTCGAAATGTGGTGGTAGCGGACACCGTAGCGGCGAACTGCCTCGAGCAGTGTGAAGGTACCGATCAGGTTGGTGTGCAGGAACGGTTCCGGGTCGTCGAGTGAATTGTCGTTGTGGGTCTCCGCCGCGTAGTGCACAACGCTGTCGGCGGAGGCGACCAGCTTGTCGACCACTTCGGCGTTGGCCACGTCACCGTGGACGAAGCTCACCCGGTCCTCGGGCAGGCCCGCCAAGGACGCCAAGTTCCCGGCGTAGGTGAGCTTGTCCAGCACCGTCACGTGGTGGTCGGAGTGCTCGACCAGATAGTGCACGAAGTTCGATCCGATGAACCCGGCGCCCCCGGTGACCAGCAGCCGAGCCACTACAGACCCCTTTCCAGCAGCCCCAGCAAGTAGGAGCCGTATCCCGATTTGACCAATTTGTCGGCCCGATCGCGTAGTTCATCGTCGGTGAGGAAGCCCTGGCGCCAGGCGATCTCTTCCGGCACCCCGATCTTGAGGCCGGTCCGCCGTTCCATCGTGCGCACGAAGTCCGCGGCGTCGGTCATCTGATCGAAGGTACCGGTGTCCAGCCACGCAGTCCCACGCGGTAGCACCTGCACCCGCAGGCGGCCCTGCTCGAGGTAGGCGCGATTGACGTCGGTGATCTCGTACTCCCCCCGGTCACTCGGCCTCAGCTCACGGGCGATGTCGACCACGTCGTTGTCGTAGAAGTACAACCCGGGGACCGCGTAGTTACTCTTGGGAACCTTCGGTTTCTCCTCCAGCGACATGACCATCCCGGCGCCGTCGAACTCCACCACCCCGTAGGCGGAGGGCTCGGCCACCCAATAGGCGAAGATCACGCCACCGTCGACGGTGGCGAACGACTTCAGCTGGGTGCCCAGGCCCGGCCCGTACAAGAGGTTGTCTCCCAAGACCAGGGCGACCTTGTCCGATCCGATGAAACCCGAGCCGATGGTGAAGGCCTGCGCCAGCCCATCGGGCGAAGGCTGCTGGGCGAAGGTGATCGACACCCCGAACCGTGATCCGTCACCAAGGAGCCGCTCGAAGGACTCTGCGTCGTGCGGTGTGGTGATGACCAGGATGTCCCGGATCCCGGCCAACATCAGCGTGGACAACGGGTAGTAGACCATCGGTTTGTCGTAGACGGGAATCAGCTGCTTGGAGACGCCCTGCGTGATCGGGTGCAGTCGCGTACCCGAGCCCCCCGCCAGGATGATTCCCCTCATGGCGTCATGGTATCGGCGGTCATGTGGTTCCGCGCGACCGCCGGACGATCCGCACACCCATGCCCAGCGTCTCGTAGATCCGCAGGTCGTCGACCCAGAACGAACCCTGGAACACAATCAGCACGCCGACGTCGTCCCGCGTCACCGACAGGATGTCGATTTCGCTTCGGGTGCGCATGTTGGTCGGCACCACCTGCCCGCGGAACTTCCAGCTGAACGGCTGACCGACAGCGACGATCTCGAACTCGCTGTCCTCGCCACCGAGTCCGGACAACTTGGCCGCGGCGCGGGCAGCCTGCTGCATGGCCTCCAGGCCCAGCGAACCGGGTTGCACGGGATCCTGGAAGAAATGCGCCTTGAAGAACCACGCCTCGGGGCGCACGTCGAACTCGGCGACTAGCCGGCCCAGACCTTCCACTCCCCCGTCGGGCCAGAAGTTCACCCGGTCGATCACCTGCAGTCGGCCCTGGGCCAGCCACGGGTCACCGCGCAACTCGTCAGCGGTGTAGGGCATCGAGATCGGCGCAGGCGTCGAAAGCGACTCCAGCCGGCCCGGTTCGACCTTGAGGCCCACCTGATTCTTGAGCGCATCGGGGCTGAAGAACCCGAACGCCGTCTTCATCGTCATCACCACGTGGTCGCCCTGGGTGCAGGTAACGTCGAAGAAGACGATGGTCGAGCCACCGCCCTCGGCGTAGCGACTCAGCGTCGAGGTGATCCGCAGCGTTCCGACCTCGGCGGGCTTGACCAGCACCACCTCATCGCCGTCGAGATTGCGGAAGACGACGTCGTCGGGGCGGTTGGCGGCGAAGCCGTTGTACGACGACAGCCAACCGCAGGGTTGCAGCAGGATCTCGATCAGCACTGACAGCGGCACGGTCGAGGACTTGCCGTCCTCGAAGTACCAGGCGTCGGCGGGGACGTCGTATTCGGCGACGACGGTGCCGCCCTTGGTCGGCACGCCCGGCGGGCTGTCGACGCTGAGGATGCGTGAGACGAAGTGGTACGGCTCGTCGGGCAGTCGGGGCGCACGACGCGTGCCGTCGAAGGGCTTGTACAGCGAGCCGAACGCATCGGAGGGCATACCCCGCCCGCAGGCCAGCAGTGCGCCGTAGTCACCACGAACGTCCTTGGTGCCCTCCAGGATTCGCGCCGGGCCGGGTGCCCCGGGGGGCATCGGCCAGTCGGGCACCAGCCGCATGCCGAAGCGGCGGCAGCCGAAGACCTTGAATCCGTCGCTGCGGCAGAGCAATGCGGCGTAGACGGTCGGCGTTGGGCCGTCGACGATCTCCTCGATGAACACCTCGTAGTCGAGGTGGTGGTCGGCGTCCGGGGTGACCTGGCCTCGGCAGACGAAGCGGGCCATCTCGTCGGGCACCGGCTCGAAGCGCCAGCCGTCACGCTCGATGGTGAATCCGTAGGCGGCCATCGCGAACGACAGGGCTTGCGTGGCAGCGTCGGCCATCAGCGTGCCGGGCATGCAGGGATCGTTCTTGAAGTGCCCGTCGTAGAACCAAGCGTCCCTGGGCACCTCCGCCGTCGCCCTCAGATAGCCACGCCCCCACGGACCGCCGTCAGGCTGGAACTCCGCCACCTCGTCGATCAGCCGCAGCTTGCCGCGCGGTGTCTTCGGGGTACGGGAGTGCGCGGCGGCCCGTTCGAAACCGGGGCCGAAGCAGGCGAAGGCGTGGCCGTCAGTGAAGGCGTCGACGTCCGCACGGTCGAAGGAACGCTTCTGGGTAACCCGTGGTGGCTCGTCGCGATGTGCACCCTGGCGCGGCACGTCGTCGGCGGCATCCCACAAAACTCCGTCGGAGTGACTGAGTTCCTCGTTGGAGAAAAACCCGGCCTGCCCGTTGCGCACCGAGATCATCAGCCGGTCGCCGATGTAGCAGTCGTAGTGGAAGAAGAACAGCCGGGTGTCGCCATGTTTGGCGTGGCCGTCGATGTGGATGTCGTAGCGCAGGGTTTCACCGCCCTTGGGCAGCTCGCCCATGAACGTCAGGTCGCAGCCCAGTAGCCGGTACACCCGCTCGCCGCGATTGTGGAAGTCCGCGCCCAGCCAGGACGCCAGCAGCAGGTCGGCCTGGCCGGATTCGATGACCACACCCGGTGACATCCGCCCGTTGTGGATATACCAGGCATCGTGGTCGACGTCGGTCTCGGTGACGATGCGACCCGTGCCCATCGTGCCGGGCTCACCCTCGACGAGCATCACCCGATCGGCCAGCAGCAGTGGCGGTTCGGGCATGCGCACCAGACGGTCGTAGCGGTCCAGCTCGGCGAACTTCGGGCCGAAGACCTCGGAAATATTGCCCCCGGCAAGCACTTCGAGCTGAGACCGAGACCACAGCACCTGCTCAGGCACGGGAGCCGGTGCCGCGACCGGAGGCGGGGGTGGCGGTGCGGGTACCGCCGGGGCCGGGGCAGGGTTCGGCCGAGGCTCGGGCGCCGGGATGGTCGGCGAATTCGGCGGTGCCGCGACAGGTTGCGGTGCCTGAGTCAACCCCAGCGGCGACGGCGGTGCGTCGAGCGTGCCGGCCGAACGCCGGCCCGCAGCCATCGCCAGCATCTCTGCGCGCATCTTCAGGAAGGAGGCGTGTGCCTGTGCCTGCCGTTCGACGAACGCCGCATGTGCCTCACCGACCGACTCGACCAGGCTCATCGCCGCGGCTGCCCGGCCGCCGACTGCTGCCGTTGACCGAGCTTCGGCGCGAGCGGGCAGGAGTTCGGCCGCCGCGACGACGACTTCCTGCCGCGGGATCGGTAGCGGCGTGGGGTACGCCGGTGCCGCGGGCATCGTCTGCACAGTTCCGTGGTCCACTTCCGGCATCGGAGCGCTCCCGTTCTCAGCGACATGATGGGCTGGCGCGGTCGCCACCGGGACGACGTCGGGCCAATGGGCGGGCAGCGTCACGGTGCGGGAGTGCGCAGCGGACGCCGGGGCGGCTTGGTTGCGCAATTTCGTCATGCGGGCGTCGAACGCGTCGATCTGCACCGGCAGCCCGTGCACCCACAGCTTGGAGACGCTCTCGGCGAGCGCCCGAAGACCGCGGCGTTCCTGCGAGTCCAGCGCCACCGCCAGGTGCGGCCGGTCGCCGAGGATCTTCGGGATTGCACCGGTGAGGATGGCGCGCGGCCCGTGCTCGACGAAGACCCGCACACCGTCTTCCCACGCCTGCAGGATCGTCGCGGGGAAATCGATCGGCTCCACGGCCTGCTGGGTGATGGCTGCTGCCGAGGCCTCCGTCGTCGGCACATAAGCCCGGTTTCCCGCGTTGGTGTAGAACCGCACCCCCGGTGCGTCGTGAACTTCGCGGGTGTGGATGGCGCGCCAGGTCTCGGCAAACGGATCCATGGCGCTGCAATGGATCACCATGTCGAGACCGAGCGGGATGGCACTGGCCCCGCCGACCGAGTCGATGACCCGCTTACAGGCTGCCGGATCACCACCGATGACGCAGTCGTCGGGCGCTTGCACGATGGTCATGTACGCGCGCGGTTCGCGGGCCAGAGCGGCCTCGATGTCAGCCCGGGGCGCGGTGATACGCCAGCACTCCCACGGCGCCGGCTGCTCACCCAAGCCCCAGTCCGTCGCCGCGACGCGGCAACTGCCGGTCAGCTGCTCGCCGTACATGCCCGAGGCCTCGATCTCGCCGAGCATATCCTCCAGGTCGCGCCACACGCTAAATGCCAGAAGGGAATTGGTCTCGCCGGACGACAGGCCGATCGCCGCGGTCGGCGTCAGCCCGAGCATCGTACGGGAGAACTCCGCATGCGCCTGGCAGACCAGGGCACAGCCGGTGAGTTGGGTGCGTGGGTCCAATGCGGTGATGCCCGCGCCGTACAGGGGGCGGGCCAGATCACCGACGCCGCTCAGCCGTGCGGCGAGCGCATCACCGAGTTCGGGCCAGGCCAGGAAGAGATCTCGCCCCGCCCCCGGGTATGCCGCGGCCGCGCCGGTGAACATGAACGCCAGCTCGCCGGTCATCGGGGCGTCGCTGAAGGCGACACCGGGTATGGCCGGTGTCTCGCCGCGCTCCAACCGCTCCACCGCCGCCGTCCGAAGCGTGGCCAGCGACGACTGGCTGTCGGAGACCACCGAGCACCGCACCGGGCCGCTGCCACCGGGGTCGTGCCGCTTCATCCGGGCCAGCAGATCCGGGCGGCTGTCGGCGGCGTATCGCTCGCTGACCGGCACCGCCCCCAGAGCCAGCGGCCGCGGCCGTTGACCCGCGGCCGACAGCGTGACGCCGTCGGCGCGGCCGCCCAGTGACTCCAGCCAGACCGACGTCTGTACCTCGCCCGGCGCGGGCTGCGCCCCGTTCCGGTCGACCCGCACCCGGGTACGCAACGCCTGTGTGCGCGAGGCAATTTCGACAGCCGCGCTGGCCGCGTGAGTGCGGCCGAAGCGCTCCGCGGCGACGTTGGGATCCGACGTGCCGACGGTGCCGTCGGTGTCGATGACGGCGATGATGTCGTCACCCGCGGCTTCGGCGTCGGCGCGCCGTTTGAGGACGAAGGCCACCGCGGCGTCTCCGTGGGGTCCCCACCCGCCGGCTCCGACCGCGTCGGCGGCACGCTCATGTGCCGGTTCACAGCACATGTCGACTGCACCGGCGACGACGGCGTCCAGTTCACCGCGCCGCAGGGCACGCACCGCGATCCGCAGCGCGGTGATCGCGGAGAGCTCCTCGCTGGACACCGTGAAGCCGAACCCGCGGAAATCCCGTTGTGCGTGAATGCGGTTGGCCGGGATGTTGGGCATGGTGCCGACCACGCCGTCGGCGGTCAGCCTTGGAGCCGCATCGCTGTTGGCGGTCAGCCAGTCCTGGTCGTCGGCGTGCAGAACTCGAAGCCGCTGGCGCGCGATGGTGGCGTCACAACCCATCCCGACGATCACCCCGGTGCGTTCCGGGTCGATGCCGATGCCCTCGAGTGCCTGCCCGGCCGCGGCCAACATGGTGGTCTGCTGACTCAGGCTGGCCTTGAGCTCGCTGGGCGGGAAGCCCAGCCGGACGAGGTCGAGTTCCACGGTGTCCAGCGCGGTGGGATGGGCTTCCGGGCCCAGGGCCCTACGCCGGAACGATTCGGCGTCACCGGCGTCTCCGGTTACCACGCCCATACCGCAGATGACGACGTCGCCGGTCGGTGCCGACGGTGGCCGCACCGGACGTGTGGCGGGTATGTAGTTTTCAACGATGAGGTGGGCGTTGTTTCCGCCGAACCCGAAGTTGCTGACGGCTGCCCGCTTGGTGGTCGCGTCCCATGACGTCGGTGCGGTCGCCAGGGTGAACGGTGTATCTCCCAGTGCCGCTGTGGGTTTCTCGCACAGCGCCGGCGGGATGGTCGCGGCGTGCATGGCTGAGAGCACGTTGACCAGGCTCGCCGCGCCGGAAACGGTGATGGTGTGACCGAGGTTGCCCTTGAGTGCGCCCAGCCGTAGCGGCACGTCACCGTAGGCGGCGACGATGCTCTGCAACTCCGTCGCGTCGCCGAGTGGGGTTCCGGTGGCGTGGCAGTCCAGGTAGTCGATGTCGGCCGGCCTAAGCCCGGCCTGTTCGAGGGCGGCCAGCATCGCGCGCGTCTGACCCGCGACAGCCGGTGCCAGGAAGCCGCTTTGCCGGCCGTCGTTCGAGAGGCCGACACCGCGGATCACACCGAGGATCCGGTCACCGGCCTGTTCGGCGTCGGTCAGGCGTTTGAGGGCCACCAGCGCCGCACCGGATGCCGGGACCAGGCCGTCGGCATCGCTGTGGAAGGGCCGGGAGCGCCCAGACGGGCTCAGTGCCTGCAGCGCAGTGAAACCCAGGTGCAGGAACAAGTCGTCGGCGCCGTTCACGCCGCCCGCCAGCATCATGTCGGCCTCACCGTCGTGAAGGGCGTCGCAGGCGAGCTTGATCGCATACAGCGACGATGCGCACGCCGCGTCCAGTGCGAACGCCGGCCCGGTCAGGCCCATCGCACCTGCGACGAGCGCCACGGGCAGACCCGAGGAGAAACGGTTGCGCGGATCGACCTGGCCGCGGCCGGTCCACACACTTTCGACGAACTCGGTGTTGCCCGCCGACGGATAGGAGAGGTTGCCGACGATCAATCCCGTTCGCGGCGCTGCCAGCGGCCCGCCCAACGCTTGTTGCGCACAGTGCGCCAGCCAGTGGGCGATGGGATCGAGGTGTTCGACATCGGTTATCCGCGAGGCAATTTCTCCGAGGGCGGCCGAGGCGTCGATGTAACCACCGGTGGCCGACGAGACCCGCAGCCCGGGCTCGGCGCTGGCCAGCAACGCCGCTGGGTCCACCCCGCGCCAATGTTCGGGGCGAGTGGGTGTCAGCAGGCAGCGTCCGGCCAGCGTTGCGTCGAACAGGGCCTCGGGTGTGGTCGCGCCGGGCAGAATGCAGCCGCGCCCGACGATCGCGACGGGGTCGAAACCACTCACGCCGTCGTATCCGCCCCAGTGCCCGCGACATAGAACTCGACACCCTGCAACTCGGCGACCAACCCTCCGTCGGCGGTCTGCAGCGCGATGTCGAAGTCGACGCGCTTGTCGTTGACCGGGGTGGCGGCGATCCGGCACCGCAGACTGCCACCGTCACCGAGCGGTCGATGCAAGACTGCGCGCCCGATACGCACCGGTAGCACCAGCGGCCGGCCGTGCGCGCAGGCCCACAGGATGCCCAGTTGCAGCCCGCCGTCCACGCTGACCGGATCGAACGCCCAGTCGTTGTCGGGCCAGCCGAGGTCGCGCAGTCCCTTGAGGGTGGCGCTGCCACCGGCGGGCCCAACCGCTCCCAGCTCTTCAATGGCCGCAAACCGGGGCCCGTGGAACAGCGGACCGCCGTAGATCTCTGCCACCGTGAACAGCCACTGCTCACCACTGGCATCCGGGATTGAAATGCTTGGTGCGGAAGCGGATTCGGTCTCCAGGACCGCGCGATAGCGTTTACGGCCCTCGGGATCGGAAACGCTGACGGTGTAAGCCGACCCGGTTGGCTCGAGCCCGAGGGTCAGCGCCTGCTGCTCGCATTCGGCGAAGGTCACTCCGGAGAGCACCTGGAAGTCGTGGACCACCGGCGCCGAGTCCGGCACCAGACCGCGCACCGCGCGCAGCATGGCGTCGAGCACGACCACCACCGGCACCACCAC
The DNA here is from genome assembly GCF_054073305.1 of Mycolicibacterium sp. CBM1. Taxonomy (NCBI): domain Bacteria; kingdom Bacillati; phylum Actinomycetota; class Actinomycetes; order Mycobacteriales; family Mycobacteriaceae; genus Mycobacterium; species Mycolicibacterium sp. CBM1. Next base: position 60,514 of record NZ_JBSXPP010000013.1, read on the forward strand.
CCGGCCGCGGACCTGATGGTCGGCGAGCACCGGCAGGTTCTCGGTCGACACGTCCCAGTCCAGCCGGGTAGCGCGCAGGCGGCCCTCGGCGGGTGCTGTCACCACGATCGCGGTCGCCGGGGAACGGCGCAGCGCGTGTTCGGCGAAGAACTGTGCGCCCTCGTCGATGGGGATCACGCCGACCCCGGATTCCAGGAACCGATTCTTGAGCGTGGCATCGACCATGCCGCCGTCCCACGGCCCCCACCCGAAGGCACGCGCGACGCACCCGTCACCACGGCGAGCGGCCTCGCGCGCCGCAATGGACTCCAGTACCGCGTTGGCGGCAGCGTAGGCGCACTGCCCCGGGTTGCCCGCTCGCGCCGCGATGGAGGAGAACAGCGAGATGAAGCGCAGGTCGTCCGACGACGTGGCCGCCAACAACGCTTCTGCCCCGATCACCTTGGTGCTGAACACCCGGACGAACTGCTCGTCGTCGAGGTCTTCCAGGCGCCGGTCGGCCAGGACACCCGCGCCGTGAACGACGCCGACGATCGGGCCGACGTTGTGACGTACCTCGTCGAGGACGCTGCGCAATTGCTCCGCGTCGTTGATGTCGGCGGCGAAGTACCGAGCCGCAGTGCCCTGCTGCTCGGCGGCGGCCAGGGTGGCCCGGACTTCTCGCTCGGCGAGCAGGCGCTCAGCCTGTGCCCGCGCCTGCGGCAGGCTGAGGGCCTCGCCCCGGGCCCGGGCAGACGCCGCCAGAGCCGTGGCGATTTCGGTGACGGTAGCGCCTTCCGGCTCGTCTGTGCTCGCGTCCCGCAGGGCGGTGCGGCCGAGCAATACCAGGCGCAGGCCGTGGCGCGCGGCGAGTGCGAGCGCCGACCTGGCGGTGACGCCACGTGCGCCGCCGGTGACCACCACGACGCCGTCGGCGGGAACGCTGACCGTCTCGCCGGTGGGTTCGGCGTCGATGTCGTCGACGACGACCGACCGGGTGCCGTCACTGCGCAGCGCGACCTCCACACCGCTCCCACCGGCGAGCAGTTCTGCGACAAGGCGCTGCGGGTCTAGGGTTTCGATGTCGATGGCCCGCACGGATGCGTTGGGCCACTCCCACGCGGCGGTCTTCGCGACGCTGGCGACGCCGACCGGGGTGTCCGCTTCGGCGAAACGCGCGCCGGTCGACTGCACTGTCACGAAAAGCCTGGAGCGCGAAGAGCTCTTGGCGACACTGCGGGCGGCGTGGAATGCCCTCAGGTGCGTGTCGACGCAATCCTGCGGCGAGCCGGCCGGTCCGAGAGCGGCCAGGCTGATGACCGCGGCGGCTTCGTGCGGTACGACGTCGACGGCGCGGGCCTTGATACCGTGGCTGATCATCACCCGTTCGAGGTCCTCGGCGAAGGCCGCGTTCTCACGGGTGATCAAGACCTCGCCGTCCCGCAGGCCTGCCATGGCGAAACCACTAGGCGGGACCTCGCGAAAGTTCGGCTGCGTGCACTCCAGCCCACCGGACGGCGCGGACGCCGTGGCCGAATGGGCGGCGGGTGCGGATGGTTGGGATCCTCCTCCGGAGGAGGCCATCCCCGATACGGAGTCGACGACGTCCTGCAGGGTGCGCAGGTTAGCCAGCTCGGATGCCGGAATCTCAGGCGCACCGGGGAATTTGGCCTGCAGTGCCGCCAGGATCTCCACCTGCTTGATGGAGTCGATTCCGAGTTCGGACTCCATCTCCATGTCCAGCCCGAGCATGTCGGCCGGGTATCCGGTCTTCTCCGAGACGATCGCCAACACCACCGCACCGGCGGACTGTGACGAGACCGGGGCCAGCGAGGGGTCAGAACTCGCACCGGCGGGGGCCGGTGCACTGGTACCACCGGAGGCGAAGTCGGCGATGGAATCCACGACGTCCTGCAGGGTGCGCAGATTCGACAACTCCGACGCCGGAATCTCCGGGGCGCCAGGGAACTTCGCCTGCAACGCCGCCAAGATCTCCACCTGCTTGATGGAGTCGATCCCCAGCTCGGACTCCATCTCCATGTCCAACCCGAGCATGTCAGCCGGATAACCCGTCTTCTCCGAGACGATCGCCAACACCACCGCACCGGCATCCACCGCCGGCGCCACAGCCACAGGTGCCGGAGCAGCCGTCACACCACCCGGCGCACCCACCGACGCGAAATCAGCCACCGAATCCACCACATCCTGCAACGTGCGCAGATTCGACAACTCCGACGCCGGAATCTCAGGCGCACCAGGGAACTTCGCCTGCAACGCCGCCAAGATCTCCACCTGCTTGATGGAGTCGATCCCCAGCTCGGACTCCATCTCCATGTCCAACCCGAGCATGTCAGCCGGATAACCCGTCTTCTCCGAGACGATCGCCAACACCACCGCACCGGCATCCACCGCCGGCGCCACAGCCACAGGTGCCGGAGCAGCCGTCGCCGGAGCGACCGCCATGGGAGCGGGCTGGACCACCGCAGTCACGGGGACGGATTGGACCGCGGGCACTACCGGCGCCGCAACAGCATGTACGACCGGTGTGGGAGCCTGCACGGGCATGGTCGGCGCCGGTGACGGTGCATGCTGAACAGCGGCGCGTTCACCGACGATCTCAGCCATCATCTGCGCAGACATGTCCAGGAACGCCTGATGGGTGTTGGCCACCGCATCCAAGTAGCGCTCGTGCTGCTGCGCGGTCTCCCGCTGGATGCGGTCGATGACACTCCACGCGTCGGAGGACAGCTCCGCCGGCGCCGCGGTGACGGCCGGCACGCTGGTGCGTGGCAGAGCGGGAGCCGGGGCTGGAACCGTCTGCAGCGCGGGCGCGGCGGCGACGTCGTTGCGTGGCGGCACCGGTGTCGGCGTGGGCATCGCCTGGACCGCAACCGCGGCGGGCGCACCGTTGTGCGCCGCTACCTGCGCGGGAGCTGCCGCCGGCGGCGGCGCGCTCGGCGCGCTCGGCGCGCTCACGCGAGTGCGCTTCGGGGTGATTGTGACCTTGCCGCCAGCAGGCGGATAAGGCTTTCCAACGTTGGCTCCTCCTACCAGGACCGCATGCTTGGGGGCGGGCACATGCTTGGTGGGCTCGTCATAGTCGTCATAGAGCGCCGCGAGGTCGAGTTGCACACCGTCTGCCGCCAGGGCTGCCAGTCCGCGGTGCCAGCCGCGCAACCCGTCGGCCTTCGGATCGTCGAGTGCGACGGCGAGATGCTCTGTCCCCGGCAGGATCTGGCCGACGAGTTTGGTCAGCACCCGGGCGGGGCCGACCTCGATGAAGCGAGTGACACCGTCGCGCGCCATTGCCTCGATCATTTCGCGGAAGTGCACGGGCCTGCGCACCTGATCACCGAGCTGCTCGGCGACCCGATCCCCGTAGACCTGCGCTGTGGCGTTGGCGTACACCGGGAATCGGGCCTGACCGAATTCCATCGTCTCCAGGAACGCCGTCAGCGGCTCGGATGCCGCAGCCACGATCGGCGAGTGGAACGCCGACGCAACCGGTAGCCGGACCGAGGTCCAGCCCGCCGACTTGACTGCCGTCTCGGCCCAGGCGATATCGGCGGCCGGACCTGCGAGCACCACCTGTCCGGGAGCGTTGTCGTTGGCGATCACCAACGCAGCGGCCGCCTCCGGGTGGGAATCGAGCAGTGCCTGAACATCGTCGGCGCCGGCGCTGACCGCGAGCATTGCACCGTCGCGTCCCTGGCCGGCTTCGGCCATCAGCACCCCACGGGTGCGGGCGGTCTCGACCAGTCGCTGCCTCGGGAGCACACCCGCTGCAGCCAGTGCGCTGACCTCGCCGAAGCTGTGTCCGGCAGCAGCTTCGGGGCGCACACCGAGCACGTCGAGCAGCGCGAGCTGCACCAGGCTGGTGGCGGCGATGGCCGGCTGGGCGTTCTGCATCGCGGTGAGCTCGGTCTTCTGGGCGTCACGGGAGACGGCGTCGAAGACGGGTTCGGGGAACACCACGCGGTGCAGGTCGGTGAGGTCGCCGGCCAGCGAGTCCCACACCGCGACCGCCTGGGGGAAGGCCAGCGCGAGATCGGCACCCATGCCGACGTACTGGCTGCCTTGTCCGGGGAACAGGAACGCGGTCTTACCTTCGCGAGGCGCACCGACTCCGACGACGATGTTGGGATCTTTCAGCTGGGTTGCAGTGCCCGCCGTGAGCGCCGCGCGCAATTTCTCAGCGAGTGTCTCCAGCCCAGTCACATCCGCGGCCACCAGACCGGCGCGTGCGGCCTCAGCAGCATCGAACTCGCGCGCCGACTCGAAGGCGATCCGCGCCAGACTCTCGCCGGCGCGTGCCGCGGCGACGATGTCGGCGGCCCGCTTGGCCAGGTCGGCCTCAGATCCCGCGCTGAGCACCACCAGTTCGCTGGGCATCGCCCGTAACCGCTTGGCGCGGTGGTCGCCCCGATACTCCTCGATCGTGACGTGGAAGTTGCTGCCCCCGAATCCGAACGAGCTGACCGCCGCCCGGCGCGGTTGCCCGCCGGTGCGCACCCAGGGGCGGGTCTGAACATTGACGTAGAAGGGCGTCTCTTCCAGGCCCATCGCGGGGTTCGGGCGATCAACCTTCAAGGTACCGGGCAGTGTCGAATGCTGCAGTGCTAGAACAGCTTTGATAATTCCTGCCGCGCCCGCCGCCGCCTTGGTGTGACCTATCTGCGACTTCACCGAGCCCAGCGCGATACGGGCTGAATCGTCGGTGAAGACCTGCTTGAGGCCGGCGAATTCGGCGACGTCACCGGCCTTGGTCGCTGTGCCGTGCGCTTCGAGGAGTTCGACGGTTGACGGCGCATAGCCGGCATTCTCATAGGCGCGACGCAGGGCCTTGGCCTGACCTTCCGAGCGCGGGGCATAGACGCTGGAGGCGCGGCCGTCCGACGACGAGCCCAGACCCCGGATGACGGCGTGGATCGGGTCACCGTCCCGTTCGGCGTCGTCGAGACGTTTGAGGGCCAGCATGCCGACCCCCTCCCCGATGATCGTGCCGTCGGCGGTCTCGGAAAACGGTCGACAGTCCCCGGTCGGCGAGAACGCCGGCGTCTTGGAGAAACACATGTACATCATCACGTCGTTGAGCGCATCGACACCGCCGGTCAACACCATGTCCGACTCGTGTAGGTACAGCCGATGCATGGCGGCCTGCAGCGCCGAGAGCGAACTGGCACAAGCGGCATCGACGACGAAGTTACTGCCGCCGAGATCCAGTCGGTTGGCCACCCGGCCGGCGACCACGTTGCCGAGCAGGCCCGGGAAGGTGCTCTCCTGCCATGCCGGGTACTCGTTGGCGATGTCGCGGCAGATCTCGTCGGCGTCTTCCTCGGAGAGCCCGTTCTCGAGTAGCGCCTTGCGCCAGATCGGCCGCTGCATTCGCGAGCCCATCTGGACCACCAGTTCGGTCGTGGAGGCGACGCCGAGCACCACATCGACACGGTCGAGGTCGACCTCGACGCCCGACCGCATCGCCTCGTCGAGCACCTTGCGGGCGGCGATGAGCGCGAGCAGCTGCGCTGAATCGGTCGACGGCAACGCGTTGGGGGGCAGGCCGAATTTGACTGGGTCGAACAGCACGGGATCGATGAACCCGCCACGCTTGCAATAGGTTCGGTCGACGGCCTTGGGGTCGGGGTCGAAGTAGTCCTCGATGAGCCAGTGGGTGGACGGCACGTCGCTGATCGCGTCGCGGCCACCGGTGATGGTGCGCCAAAAGCCCTCAAGCCCAGGCTCACCCGGATAGATGGCTGTCATACCGACAACGGCGATCGGGGTGACAAGGGGGTGCTGCGTCTGGTCTGTCATAGCGCCTTATCCGGAGAAGGGGAGGAAACTATCCGAGGGGACGTGGACGAAAGTCGAAGGCGGAAGCGGGCATCTGGACGCCCGCGGTGCGCAGTTGGCCGGCGCGGGTCACGGTGGCGGCGCCCTCAAGCAGATTGAGGGCGATCTGGCGGACCGTACGCGCCTGCACCGGCTCCAGGAAACTTCCCCGCACCCACTCGTTGAAGCCACCCATCGCCGGGCCGCACCATATCTGGTAGTCAGCGCGCCGCTCCGATATGCCGTCGCGGGCCCACTGGGACCCCATGAACAGATACCAGCGGAACACGAGCGCCATCCGGTGTTTCGGATCGGTTCGGCCACGTTCGGCCTGCTGCGGGTCGCTTCGGGCGAAGAACGCCTCAGTCTCGGTCCAGATGTCGTCGACGGTGCGGCCAAGCACCGCGGTCTCGAGGCTGCGTATCTCCTCGGCGGGGGCTTCCTCGAACGACGCGTAGCGCCGGTAGAAATCGGCAAGGCGCTGTCCGCGCTGGGCGAACATGGTGCCACGCTTGAGCACCTGCACCGTCACCCCCATCTCGAACATGTCCGAAGCGGGGGCCATCGTCACGTCAGTGGCTTCGGCCTGTGCCAGCAGGGCGCGCGCGTCCGGTGCGAGCCCACTTTCCACCGCAGACTGGTTCACCGACCCGGTCAAGACGTAGGCCGCGCCTGCGGCGAACGCCGCCGCGACGGCCGCGGGGGTGCCCAGACCGCCGGCCGCACCGACCCGCGGCAGCACGGCGTACCCATGGGCGGCCGCGATCTCGTCGCGCAGGGCGATCAGTCCAGGCAGCAAGACCGTCAACGCGCGATTGTCGGTGTGGCCACCGGAGTCGGCTTCGGCGGTGATGTCCTCCGCGATCGGGATCCCGCCGGCGAGCTGAGCTTCATCCGCCGTGATGCGGCCGGCGGCGACCAACGCATTCAACATCGCCTCGGGCGCGGGCGACAGGAACTGACGCGCGACCTCGTCGCGGGACACCTTGCCGAAGATTCGACCGGCCCGGACGATCTGTCCGTCCGGGCCTCGGCGGAGACCCTTGACGGCGTACAGCACGATCGCAGGTGTGAGCCGCATGAATGCTGAGGCGGACACGTATCGGACACCGAGGCGGTGGAAGAGGTCGACGGTCGCCAGCTCAGCGCTTTCGTTGTGCAGGTTGTGGATCAGGTTGGCGCCCCAGCCACCGGCCTCTGGTCCGAGAGCGGCTTGAATTTCCCGCACACCGGCTTCGATGGTGGGCAGATCCAATCCCGCGCTGCCGTAGAAGGCCATCACCCCGGCGCGGACGCCCTCGATCGTCATGTGCGGCGTGGCGATGCCACGCGCCATCTCACCGATCACGTACGGAAACCGCACCCCATGCGTCGCAGTGAAGGCGCGTTCGCCCAGCCACTCCGGATAGATCGCGGGCACGAGCGCCAGCAGATCGCGCCCCTGCAGTTCGGGCGACGCAAGGCCGGCGTCGGTGAGCACGACGGCACGGGGCCCCTGCGCGGACCCCACAACGGCGACCGGTCGACGGATTCCGGCCAGCGCCGCACCGATGCCGGGATCGTCGAGCAGCGCCAATGAAGCGGCATCCGCCATATCAGAGTTAGCCAACGAGGCGCGCATGGTGAGGGACTCTAACCCTTACGCGGGCGACAAATCTCAGTTTTAGAACACGTTCATAGGGAGGACCGTCGATATGCGGTAACCCTGCGGGCGATCGTACGCCGACACCAGTCTGGGCCGTTGCCAAAATCGCACGCATGCGCTCGATGTCGTGGCGCTTTCACGAATAATCGGGTCGGCGAATGGCCAGTCGGCACCTTGCTGCGCAGCTCAGCGCAGACGGTCTGGGCGACCGCCCGAACGGGTGGGATCAGTAATTCATACAGGTGTTGGCGACTTGGGTGATCTGCGGGCCGATCTGGGCGAAGATCATCGCCTGCAACCCGGGCGCGACCGCTTCCTGCTGGGCGAGCGCCTGCTGACGCTGGTCGGCCGACATCCCGAGAAACTGCCGGAGATTGGCCTGCATATCGGGCCTATTGTCGAGCTGGGTCGACAGGCTTGGCGCCTGCGCACGCAGCGCCGCCGTGACCTGACCATAGCTACACGATGTAGTAGCCAGCGCGTCCATGATGGGGTCGGCCGCCGCAGGTCCGGTTCCCGGCGCCAACGGGACTACCGCCAACAAACCGCCAAATATTACGACACTTCGTAAGCACTGTGCTGGTTTCATATTCACAATGCCTTCCGTTTGCCGCGAACCGACGCACATCGGATCGGGGCAAGTTAACCACGGCATTTTCCCGCGATGGACCGAACGCGGATCATTGCCTCGATTTCACCGATGTCCACGGAAGGCACCCGCATGGTGACGGACCGGCCAGGATCGGCCCGCGTCTCAAATCCGTTGAGGCCGGCCACCGCATGCCTCAAGCGGCGCTCCGACGACCGCGGAGGCCCGCGTTGGCCGATTACCACCCCGCGACGTAAAAGGCGCGATTCACCGACATCCCCGGCGATGTCCACGGACTCATCTCCAAGCGGACCGCCGAACCGAGCGGCGTCTCCGTCACCGAAGTCACCTTCGCCCGCGGCGCCCGATGGTCCGCCGACCTCAAGGAGTACGCCGACACAGACCTGTGATCCGCCGACGCCGGGTTGATCGGTCGGTTAACGTGAGACACCGGTTGGCGCCAGCCGGCGACGAAGGACTGCACATGGTTGACCGCAACGACTCCCACGGCTCCCCCGACCGGGAGCGCTCCGCCGGCGCCGAGCCGCCGAACCGGCCCAGGCGCACCACCGAGGACGTCGTCTTCCCTGAGTCGTATCGCAAGTTCTGGCGGCTCCTTCTCGGCCCGTGGGGCCGTCGCTGAATCCCGTTGAAGTCGGCGGACAGTCCGCCGCACCGCGCGGCGCGGGTAATGCAGCGCCGCGCCGGTCCAGGAGCAGCCTTTGTGAACCATTCCCCTGTCGTCGCGCCGGCACCCGACCCGCTGTCCTCACGCCACTCGGTTCCCTCGGTGTGCTCCAGGTCTCCGACGAGGAACCCGAGGCACGCTCCCCGGTATCGCCAACGCCGGCTACGGCATCGGCTTTTCGCTCGGCTTCGCCTGGGCCACAACCGATCGTGGGCTCCGGGACCGACTCCACGTTTGCGGCAGCGTTCTGCAGCTGCGTCGGTATCGGCATCGTCGCATTGGCGCCCCCCAAAGCGGGTGTCAGCGACTCTGCCGGTCCCGATGGTTCGACAGCTCGCCGCACATCGCACTGACCGACGGCGGAATCGGCGTCTTCGGGTCGCAGTCCGGCGCCCGCTGCGGCGTCCCGTACACCGTCGTCAACGGCACCACCCCGGCCCACGCTCCGGCCGCGACGTCCTCGTCGTCGTCTTCGGGCCATCCGTCGCCGATCTTGAGTGACCAGTTGTCGGTCGTGATCGGCATCCGCAACGCCATGGTCGCGGCGAGTTCCCTGCGGTTGCTCGGACGGAGTTCGGCCACCCGCCCGGGAATGAACGTGTCGGTGAGTGTCTCGAGATAACGGACCTTCTCGGCGTCCGGGATCAGTTCGAAGGTTCCGAACAGCACCGCGCTGCGGAACTGGAACGACGACTCGAATCCGCTGCGTGCCACCAAGACTCCGTCGAGCGCCGTGACCGACACGGCAGCGTTCGCACCGTCGGCCAGCTGCCGCATCCAGGGTGAGCCGGTCGAGCCGTGGATGACCAATTCGTCGTCGATCCGGGCGAAACCGATCGGGAAGATCACTGGGTGGCCGTCACGGATCAACGCGATGGTGGCCAGCGGTGTGGCGTCGAGCAACTCGTCGAGCCGGGCGCGGGAGGTGTTCTGCTTCTCGGCCAGGCGGCTGACCCGGGTGGAGGGATGTGACATGGGCCTACTGTCGCACGGCCCGCAGCGCCTCGCGCGTGAGGTCGCTCAGTGCCGGGTAACCGTCGATCGCCATCGTCAGGTCCGTCTCGGCCAGCATCGAGCGCAGTACGTGCACTATTCCGTCGGTGCCCGCCAGTGCGGCACCGTAGGCGTAGGGCCGGCCGATGCCGACAGCGCTGGCGCCGAGGGCGAGCGCTTTGACGATGTCGACCCCCGTCCGGACACCGGAATCGAAGAGCACCGGTACCTCGCCGGCAGCGGCCACCACATCGGGCAGGCAATCGATCGCAGGGAGTCCGCCATTGGCTTGTCGCCCACCGTGGTTGGAACAGTAGATGCCGTCGATCCCGGCGTCCACGGCACGCCGCGCGTCCTCGGGGTGGCAGATGCCCTTCAGAATCAACGGCAGGTCGGTCAACGACCGCAGCCACGGCAGATCGTTCCACGTCAGGGAGTTCCCGAAGATGCTGACCCAATGCAGCACCGCGTTGCGGGGGTCGGCGTCGATGTCGCCGTCGACCTTGGCCCGGAAGTGCGGATCGCTGATGTAGTTGGCCAGACACATTCCGCGCAACTGCGGAAAGTTGGCGGTCGACAGATCGCGTGGGCGCCAGCCCGGCACCCAGGTGTCCAGCGTCACCACGATGCCGGCATAGCCGGCGGCTTCGGCGCGGTGAACCAGGCTCTCGGCGAGCTCGCGATCGGTGGGCGTGTAGAGCTGGAAAAACCCCGGGGTGTCGCCGAATTCGGCCGCCACGTCCTCCAGCGGATCCATCGTCAGCGTCGACACGCACAGTGGGACGTTTGTCCGTGCCGCCGCACGCGCGGCCGCGATGTCACCGTGCCGGTCGGTGGTGCACAACCCGATGACCCCGATCGGAGCCATGAACACCGGCGCGGGCCACCGCCGTCCCCACAGCTCCACCGACAGGTCCCGCTGCGTGGCTCCGACCAACATCCGCGGGATCAGGCCCCACTGCCCGAATGCGGTGGCATTGACCTGCTGCGTCCGCTCGTCGCCGGCCCCGCCGGCGACATAGGACCACAGCGAGGGCGAAAGGGCTTGTTGGGCACGGGCTTCAAGCTCTTGGTACGACATGGGCAGGCTCGGCAGCACGCCGGTGAGCCCCTGGAAGTAGACCTCGATCTGGTAGTTGCCGTAGGGCTGGGTCATGACGTCACACCGGCGGGCCGGCTCGGTGCGGCGAGGTCGGCTGACAGGTCGGCCACCAAGTCGGCGACGCGGCGCAGTTGATCGAGGTCGCCGCTGGTCGGAATGAGATGGACCTCGCTGGTGCCGATCTCGGCGAATCGGCGCAACGTGTCGGCCAGTTCGTCTTCGGTGCCCGCCCAACCGGTGGTCGGCGCCATCGCATCGACGAGCTCAGCCGGTATCCAGTTCATGTAGTGGCGTAGATGCCTGTGGATCTGGGTGCGGGCGGTTGCGCTGTCACCGTCACGGTCGGCGAGGGCGAACCAAAACGACGTCGCCAGATGGGGTTTCGGTCTCCCAGCCTGTGCCCAGGCGTCCCGCGCGACGTCGAACAGCTCGTTCTGCTTGTCGAGGTCGAGGTCGAGTGTGATGCCCGCCAGGCCCTCGGCCCATTGCGCCGCACTGCGCACGGTCTTGGGCCCGATGGTGCCGACCAGCAACCGTGGCCCGCCGTCCTGCGCGGGCCGCGGGCCGACCGGCAGGACGGATTCGGTGATCTTCTCCCCCGCCCACACCCGCTTCATGACCGCGACCCGTTCGGACATCTCCCGCATCGTCTGGCCTTTCGGGTCGGCGCCGACGGCGACATAGTCCTCGTAGCGGCCGCCGATCCCGATGCCGACGGTGAGCCGCCCCCCGCACAGCATGTCGCCGGTGGCCAACCCCTTGGCCAGCATCACCGGATCGTGCAGCTGCGGCACCACCACGGTGGTCACCAGCGGGACGCGCTCGGTCCATCCGGCCAGCGCGCCCAGCAGCGTCAGCGAGTCCGGGTTGCCGAAGGCGATGCGCTCGCCCCAGCACAACGACGAGAACGGTCCCTCGTCGATCGTCCGGGCCCAGCGTTTGAGGACGTCCGCGTCGACGTCCGGTTCCATCACCGGCAAGGTCATGCCAATCTGCACGCTCGCGATTCTGACACGGCGGGTGCGGGCAGCCGCGGGCAACGGCGAACTCGGCGGTCGGCCGCGGGATACCGGACCGCTAGGCCACCGGATCCTTACGAGCGCGCACCGGGCCGGCGTTCGGCGGGGGCCGCAGCAGATTACCGCGCAGGCTGCCTCGCGCCGTGCGTACCGCGACCAGCAGCCAGGTGCCGAGCAGGCCGACGTAGGCGACGACGGCGGCCACCTCGAAGGCCGGCAGGCCAGTGTGCACGGCGAGTTGGGTCGTGCCGGTGACGAAGGTGCCGACCGGGAACGTCAGGCTCCACCAGGTCAGCGCGAAGGGCATACCGCGCCGCAGCGTACGCACGGTCAAGGCGGTGGCCAATGCGATCCACAGCACCGCGAACCCCCAGACCGGCACTCCGAAGATGACGGCGAAGGCGTTCATGCTCTGGGCCAGCGGGGTGTCGGCGGCCAATGCCGCGTTGAGGCCGAGAAGCCCTGCGGCGGTGATGGATTGACCCAGCGGACCTAGCACGATCCACAAGGTCGGCACCCTCGCCGAACCCGAGGTGCCGAACAGGACCAACCTGCTCCAGATCATCGAGATGATGATGAGCGCGGCGACCAGGGACAGACCGAACATCGCGTAACAGCCGTAGAGCATGGTCGCGCGCCCGGTGCCCGGCGCCATGTGCGGGATCAGTAGCGCACCGGTGGCCGCGGACACCATCGGGGGGACCACCGGCATCAGCCACCCGCCGAAGGCGGCGTCCGGCTCGACGTTGTGCTGGGTGAACATCAGGTACGGAATGCTCACCGCGGTGAACAGCCCTCCGACGGTGCCGGCGCTCCACAGCACCCAGTCGAGGTCAACGGCAAGCCGCTCTCCGATGATGTCGCGACCCACCAGAACCGCACCGCCGCCGACTGTCAACAGCGCCATCGGCGCGGCACCGTAGAAGTGCGCCATTTGGGGATTACGCGCGTGAGTGCGCGCCACGGTCGGGTGCCGCAACCAGTGGCCGCCCACCACGATGATGAGTAGGAGCAGCAGTGCCGCGGCGATTACCCACACCACCTGAGTGAAGCCGTGCAGCCCCCACAGCCTGACGGGCAGCGTGGCGCCCGCCGTCGCGACGATTCCGGTGCCCATCACCGATGCGAACCAGTTGGGTCCGATGTTGCCCAGGACCTCTGCGCGGGTCTGCGGTGTCGTCATAGGTCCCAGACCCTACGGTGGCCGGCGACGGTTCGCGTGCTTGTGTTCCAGAAGCGCGCCCGATGCGGCGACGCCGGGCAACCGCAGCTGAACGCTGCGGTCCAACGAGATTGCGGCAATAGCAACGAAAGTGGTTGACCGTCGGCGCGGCTCAGGCCGGCCAATCACTTCCTGGGCACTGTCACCGGACCGTACGGCTCGGGCGGGGCATGATTCAGCCGCTGTGCCCGCGCCGATCCTCCTGGCTGCGGTAGGCGCGCGCGAGATCGGCAACGTGGTCGGGCAGATTGCCGCCGGCCACGTCGGCCAGGCTGGTCTCCTCAAGTACCGATCGCATGCTGGCGCGCAGTGCCCGCCACACGTCGGTCAGTGCCGCTGTCGGTCCGCTGTACGGCAGGTCGCCCAAGCCGATGTCACGCACGCTGGCCAGCGGCCCGTCGATGCAGCGCAGCACATCGGCGATGCTGATCTCGGCGGCGGGGCGGCCGAGTTGATACCCGCCGTCACGGCCACGCTGACTGCGGACCAGCCGGTCGGTGCGCAGGTCGGAGAGGATGTCGACGAGGAACTGCGCGGGGATGCCCTGGGCCTTCGCCAGGTCCTCGGTTTTGACGACCGCGGCGCTGTCCCCGGACGCGAGCTGAATCATGGCGCGAACGGCATACTCCGCTTTCGCCGACATCCGCATGCCGCGAATTGTGCCACTGCGCCGCCGGCGGCCCACCCGCTACCAGGGACGACTGGCCCGGACCGCCATTCGCGACACCTTACGGAAGCGGTCGCCCACGCTCACCATCCGAGCCTCACGACGCCAGCGAACAGTCGGCCCAGCAACCTCTTGACCAGTTCGACAGGGCCGACCTCGACCGGGTCGGCGGCGATGGCCGTCAGCAGCGCGGGCTCGCTCGTGTCGGCCGGCATGCTCGCACCCGCCGAGCGCTCGGAAGCCGGAATCCGGAGGTCCGGCGCTGGCGCGGCGACGGGGTTCGTGACGACCATGCCGGCCCCCACCAGCACAACGCCCGTGGCGACCATAGCGCCGACATTCCGCCGCACCGCGCTCTCCCTCACTGCTATTTGCCCGCCCCGAGGTCACCTTAAGGTACCTGAGACGAAGCTGAGAAACCGGGCAGCCGCCCGAGCGATCGGCGGACTCGGTCCCGGAACATCCCACAACAGCAAGGTGCCCCTCCTTTCGGTAATAAGGAGGGGCACCTTCCTCAGCGCGGCTGATTACTCCGGCTGATTAATCCGAGGACTTGCCGGCCGAAGCCTTGGCCGCCCTCTTGGAGCCGCCCAGGCCGTGCTTGGCCCCCGCCTTGGCCGAGCCACTCTTGGTTTCGCTGCCACCGTTGGCGTTGTCGCCCGGCGTGGCACTGTCGCTGCCGGAGCCCTCGTCGCCCGCGGTCGGCGTGACCTCGGCGGAAGACGACTCCACCGCCGCCGCGGACCGCAGTGCGGCGGCCGACGGCGCGGCCGACTGGGCGGCCGACTGGGCGGCCGCTGGCGGCGGAACCGGGCCGGGGCTCGGCGCGGTCACCGACAGTGCGTCCGCGACACCCTTGACCGCAGCTTGGACGACGCCACGGACGCTGGGAACCACGGTCGTCGCGTCGGTTTGCACACCGGCACCGATGGTCAGGGCGTTGACGACGCCCGGAATCCCGGTGGGACCGAACAGCCCGTCGACGGCGGCATTCCACGTTGCCTCGAAGTCACCGGCCTGGAGTCCGGCCACCACGTTCTGGGCAACCTGGGCGAACGCACCAACCAGCACCTGCGCTTGGCCGAGGGCGCTGTTGACGACCAGGCTTGCCAGTGACGGAACCGCCGACAGCAGCGCGCTCGCCTTGGCGACGACGTTGTTCAGCACGTACTGACCCGACTGCAGAGCCGTCTCGCCGGCCGTCTGAACCGCGGCCAACAGCGTGTTGACCGCGCCGGGGATGTTCAGCGTTAACGCCTCGCCCGCGGCGTTCCACACACCTTCGCTGAGCGTGTACCCGATCGAGTACAGCGCGTTGAACGAGCTGTCCAGGTATGCCGAGCCATTGACACCGAGCTGGCTGATGATCGGCAGGCGGTCATTGATGATCTGCGGAATGATGCCGGTGGCATTGAAGCCGTAACCGGCCTGGATCGTCGCCATGCCGGCCAAGTTGAAGATGAACGGGTAGTCACCCAGCGCATCTCCCGAGCCGAAGATCAGGGTGTTGACCTGACCCAGGGTTCGGAAGATTTCCGAAACCGGACTGTCGAATCCCGCCAGGGCCACATCGATCGTCGACGTGGACGGCATGTGGAGCGCAGGCAGCTGGAGATCGTGCTGTAGCACGGGCGTCATGGCGATGGCGCTAGCGCCAACCACGGCGGCAGTTCCGGCGATGAGGTGTGAGCGTACGGAGATTTGCATGAGAGCCCTCCCGGGACCTGGTCAACACTGACAAAGCTGAAGGTACCTGAGAGGAACCTGAGGGAAAGCAGAAATTGCCGTTTTTGCCAGGAAAATTTTTCGGCGGCGTCAGGAGAACTCAGTCGAGTTAACTTTGCATTACGAGATAAATAAGCTTGACGTGGATAGACACAGACGAAGACCGGTGATGGCTATTTCTTACAGCTTCGTCAGTTGCGGTGTCGGAACGCCGCCCAACCCGACCCAGACCCTAGGAAGTCGGTGCCAGCCAGTTCTCGGTGCTGATTTCTCTCAGGTTGTCCGCTCAGATCCTCAGCAATGAGCGGCGCCTGCGGACGTTCTCAGCCGGGGATACCGGTGCCGTCGGCGACGACGACAGCAAACAAATCCGCCAGGGCTGCCAGGCTGGCCGCCTGCAGGGCCGCCGCGGGCACTGGGGCGGCGGGATCGGGTGAGGGCAGCGCCCGTGTTGCCGTGGCGGCGGCAACCACCGTCGGCGCATAACCGAGGTTGAACGCTCCCCGGGCCGTGGAGTTCACGCACATGTGGGTCATGAACCCGGCGATCACCAGGTTCTCGGCGTTGAGGGCTTTGAGGCGGTCGTCGAGGTCGGTCTGCACGAACGAGTTCGGATAGTTCTTGATGACGATCTGTTCACCCGCGCGGGGAGCGACCAGGGGCACGATCGCCCCGCTCTCACCACTGATGTCGTACAGCGAGCCCGGCCCATCGTCATGCTGGACGTGAATGACGGGGATGCCGGCCGACCGCGCACGGTCGAGCAGCTTGGCCGCCTCCTCCAGCGCGGCGTGCACACCCTCGAGTTCCATGACGCCGCGGGTGTAGGTGTTCTGGCAGTCGATGAGAACCAGCGTCGAGTCGGCCAGGTTCACCGGCTCCAGAGGCAGGCCGGCCAGCGCGCGCAACGTGGTGGGATCGGTCATCCCGCCACGCTACTTCGTGACGGCCAGCACCGCCTCGGCATACTGCGGCAGGCACACCACCAGGTCCGGTAACAGCGGGTCGGGTCGGTTGTACCGCAAGGGCGACCCGTCGATACGCGAGGTATGCAACCCCGCGGCCTGGGCCACCGCCACCGGCGCGGCCGAATCCCACTCGTACTGACCACCGGCATGGACGTAGACGTCGGCGCGACCCTGCACCACGGCAGCGACCTTCGCGCCGGCCGATCCCATCTCGACCAGGGTGCCGTTCAACGCCTCGCGAACCTGCAGGGCGATCGCCGGCGGCCGGGTACGCGACACGACGATGCGCGGCACGACCGGCGCCGGTGGTGGCGGCGCGACGGCCGGAGTGGCGAACGTGACGCCCTGCGCGGGCAGGGCTACCGCACCGGCGATCAGCTCACCACCGGACCACAACGCCACGTGTACGGCCCAGTCGTCCCGGTCGAGTTCGGAGAACTCCCGGGTGCCGTCGAGAGGATCGACGATCCACACCCGCTCGCTGCGCAGCCGGATCGGGTCGTCGGCCCCTTCCTCGGAAAGCACCGCGTCCCCGGGCCGCTGCGCAGCCAGTGCCTCCATAAGATAGTCGTGAGAACGCTTGTCGCCCGCCGCTTTCCGCTCCGCCGCCGACGCCTCGGCCAGTTCGCTGCGCACACCGAGCAGCAACTCGCCCGCCTTGGTCGCCAGCGTGGCAGCCAGGTCGTGGTCGCTCACCTCTGCACGTCCAACAAGTCGATGACCTGCTGAGCCAGATCATCGGGGCGGTATTCCGGGGTGAGCCGCAGATCGGGGTTCTTAGGACGCTGGTACGGGCTGTCGATCCCGGTGAAGTGGGTGATCTCCCCGGCACGAGCCTTGGCGTACAACCCCTTCGGGTCACGTCGCTCGCAGTCCTCCAGCGGCGTGTCCACGAATATCTCGAAGAACTCCACCCCCTGTTCGACATGGACCTTGCGGGCCAGCTCGCGATGCTCCTCCAACGGACTGATCGCCGGCACCAGAACCGTCAACCCCGCGTCGGCCATCAGCGTGGCGATGTGGGCCAACCGGCGCAGGTTCTCGGCGCGATCCGCCATCGAGAAACCGAGATCGGCGTTGAGCCCGTGGCGCAGATTGTCACCGTCGAGAATGTAAGCGGGCCAACCGTGTTCGAGGAGCTTCTGTTCGACCAGGCACGCCACCGACGACTTCCCGGAGCCGGAGAGACCGGTGAACCACAGGGTGCGGCCCTTGGTTAACCGCTCACCCGCACCCACCAGCGACTGGTGCCGCACGGTGTTGGGTGAGGCGCTGCGACTCGCCACCGGAGAGGTGTCGCGAACCATGCCCGCCGCCACCGTCACATTGGTGTCCGGATCGATGAGGATGAAGGATCCGGTAGCCGCGTTGCGGGAGTACTCGTCGAGCAGCAGTGGCACCTGGGTACGCAGCGTGACCCGGCCGAGTTCGTTGAGCTTGAGCGCCGTTGCACTCTTGTCGCGGTGCAGGGTGTTGACGTCCAACCGGTAATCCAGGCCGGCCACCCGGGCGCGGGTGGTACGGGTGGTCTGCTTGATGATGTAGTCGCGTCCGGGTTCCAGCGATGCATCGTCGGCCATCCAGCACACCGTTGCGTCGAATTCCTGTGTGGCAACGGGCTGGTTCTGCGGCCGCGCCAGCAGGTCACCGCGGGAGATGTCGATGTCGTCGGCCAGGCTGATCGACACCGCCATCGGCGGGAAAGCTTCTTCCACCGGGCCGCTGGGCCCGTCGATCGTGGTGATGCGGCTGGTTTTTCCGCTGGGCAGCACAACGACCTCGTCACCGGGGCGAAGCACACCGCTGGCGACCGTTCCCGCGTAACTGCGGTGGTCGGCGTGCTCGACGGTCTGCGGCCGGATCACGTACTGCACCGGGAAGCGTGCGTCGACCAGATTCCTGTCACCGGCGATGTAGACATCCTCCAGATGCGACAGCAGCGGCGGGCCGTCGTACCACGGGGCCTTGTCCGATCGGGTCACCACGTTGTCGCCATTGAGCGCAGACATCGGGATGGTGGTCACATCGTGGATGTCCAGCCGGGCGGCGAAGGCGTGGAACTCCTCGCGGATCCACTCGAAACGCTCACGGTCCCAGTCGATGAGGTCCATCTTGTTGACCGCGAGCACAACATGCTGCACACCCAGCAACGAGGCCAGGAAGGCGTGCCGGCGGGACTGCTCCAGCAGCCCGTGTCGGGCATCGACGAGCACGATGACCAGTTGAGCAGTCGAGGTGCCGGTCACCATGTTGCGGGTGTACTGAATGTGACCGGGGGTGTCGGCGATGATGAATTTGCGCTTGGCCGTAGCGAAATAGCGGTACGCAACGTCGATGGTGATGCCCTGCTCACGCTCGGAGCGCAACCCGTCGGTCACCAGCGCGAGGTCGGTGTAGTCGTTGCCACGCTCACGCGATGTGCGCTCGACCGCTGCGAGTTGGTCCTCCATCACGGCTTTCGAGTCGTAGAGCAGCCGGCCGATGAGCGTGGACTTGCCGTCGTCGACGGAGCCAGCGGTGGCCAGCCTCAACAGAGTGCTCATCAGAAGTAGCCTTCCCGCTTGCGGTCTTCCATGCCGGCTTCGGAAATACGGTCGTCGGCACGGGTGGCGCCGCGTTCGGTCAACCGCGACAGCGCGGTCTCGGCGATCACTTCCTCGACGGTGGCCGCCGTGGACTCCACACAGCCGGTGCAGGTGACGTCGCCGACGGTGCGGAATCGCACCGCGGTCTCGAAGACCTCTTCGTCTGGGTTCGGCTGCATGTATTCGTGGACGGCCAGCAGCATTCCGTCGCGCTGGAACACCGGCCGGGTGTGCGAGTAGTAGATCGACGGCAGCGAGATGCCCTCGGCACCGATGTAGGCCCAGATGTCGTACTCGGTCCAGTTCGACAAAGGGAAGACGCGGATGTGCTCGCCTTTGCGATGCCGTCCGTTGTAGAGGTTCCACAGCTCGGGCCGCTGCGCCTTGGGGTCCCACTGACCCCATTCGTCGCGGAAGCTGAACACGCGCTCCTTGGCGCGCGCCTTCTCCTCGTCGCGGCGCGCCCCGCCGAATGCGGCGTCGAACTTGTTCTCCCGGATGCCGCGGAGCAGCGTGACCGTCTGCAGCGGGTTGCGTGACGGCCCGTTGTCCACCACGCGGCCGGCTTCGATGTCCTCCTCGACGCTGGCGACCACCAGCCGCAGCCCGTATCGGGCGACCAGCTCGTCTCGGGTGGAGATCACCTCTTCGAAGTTGTGCCCGGTGTCGACGTGCATCACCGGAAATGGCAACCGGCCCGGCGCGAACGCCTTGATCGCCAGGTGCAGCATCACGATCGAGTCCTTACCGCCGGAGAACAGCAGCACGGGGCGCTCGAACTCTGCGGCAACCTCTCGAATGATGTGGATTGCCTCGGCCTCCAGGGACCGCAAGTGGCTCAGCTCGTACTGCCCCGGCATGGGGCGTTCGACCACCGGACTCGCCATTATTTCCTCGTAAAGTTGGTAGATTTGACCAGAATTACAAAGCTAACTGGAATTTAGCGACCACCACCGGTGAAGTCAAGAGATTGATTCAGCCATCGAGTCTGCATCCGGAGCGCAAAATCGTGTCCGATCGCGATCTGGGCGCAGACTCGTCTCAGCAGTCCGCGGCGTCAGGACAGCGCCGGGTAGACGCGCGAACCTGCGATGTTCGCGCTCAGCGAACACATTTGGTGGTTGCCGCCACCGGGCAGCGCGGCAGGGCCTCCTGGCTGGTCGACGTCACCGGCCGGAATCTGCACGCCGACGACAAGCACGGTCGCAGCGAGACCGGCGGGCAGCTGCCGGAGTGCGATGTGATTCACAGCCCGGGACTTACCCGGACAACCAGGTGGTAAAGGCCGGGCACCACGACCCGTCACCGCGGCCATTACCGTCGCGTGAGCCCGTCATCTCCTACCCTGTGCTGCATGCACCAAACGGCGGATGGCGGCCCATGACGCGCTTTCTGGCACGCCGCCTGCTGAACTACCTGGTGCTGCTGGCGCTGGCCTCCTTTCTGACCTTCACCCTCACCTCGCTGACGTTCACACCGCTGAACAGCCTGCTGCAGCGCAATCCGCGCCCCCCGCAGGCCGTCATCGACGCCAAGGCCGCGGAACTTGATCTCGACAAGCCGATCCCACTGCGCTACGGCCACTGGGTCGCCGGCGCAGTGCACGGCGACTTCGGTACCACCGTCAACGGCCAGCCGGTGTCCGACGAACTGTGGCGGCGTATCGGGGTCAGTCTGCGGCTGCTGGTGATCGGCTCGGTACTGGGCACCGTGATCGGTGTCGCGGTCGGCGCCTGGGGGGCGGTGCGTCAGTATCGGCTCTCGGACCGCGTCATCACCCTGCTGTCGTTGCTGGTGATCAGCACGCCGACGTTCGTCATCGCCAACCTGGCGATCCTGGCCGCCCTGAAAGTCAATTCCGTTCTGGGACTGCAGATCTTCGAGTACACCGGCGAGACGTCGCCAGACGCCGTCGGTGGGACCTGGAACCAGTTCGTCGACCGCCTCCAGCATCTGATCCTGCCGACCGTCACCCTCGCGCTGGGCGCGATCGCGGGTTACAGCCGCTACCAACGCAATGCGATGCTCGACGTACTCGGCCAGGATTTCATCCGGACCGCCCGGGCCAAGGGCCTCACCCGGCGCCAAGCCCTGTTCCGGCACGGGTTGCGCACCGCGTTGATCCCGATGGCCACGCTGTTCGCCTACGGTGTCGCCGGCCTGGTCACCGGCGCGGTGTTCGTAGAGAAGATCTTCGGCTGGCACGGTATGGGCGAGTGGGTGGTCCAGGGCATTGCCACCCAGGACACCAACATCGTCGCGGCGATCACGGTCTTCTCCGGTGCCGTCGTGCTGCTCGCCGGCCTACTGTCCGACGTCATCTACGCGATCCTCGATCCCCGGGTGAGGGTGACATGACCGACCCAACCAGCACGGCGGCCCAGTCTGGGCTGAAACCCGAGGAGTTCGCCTCGCGGCGCACCCTGGTGCTGCGCCGGTTCGCCCGCAACCGCGCGGCGATGGTCTCCCTGGTGGTGCTGGCCCTGCTGTTGATCGGCTGTTACGCGTTGCCGCCACTGCTGCCCTGGTCCTACACCGAGCTCGACTTCTACGCGTTGCAGGACCCGCCCAGCACCGAGCACTGGCTCGGCACCAACGCGCTCGGGCAGGACCTGTTGGCGCAGATCCTGCGCGGAATGCAGAAATCGATGCTCATCGGTGTGTGCGTGGCGGTGATCTCGACCGCGATCGCCGCGACCGTCGGTTCGATCGCCGGCTACTTCGGCGGCTGGCGCGACCGGGCCCTGATGTGGCTGGTGGACCTGCTGCTGGTGGTGCCCAGTTTCATCCTGATCGCCATCATCACACCCCGCACCAAGAACTCGGCGAACATCGCGCTGCTGATCGTCCTGCTCGCCGGCTTCAGTTGGATGGTCAGCTCCCGGATGGTGCGGGGCCTGACGATGAGCCTGCGTGAACGCGAATACGTCCAGGCCGCCCGCTATATGGGAGTCCCGAACCACCGGATCATCACCCGCCACATCATCCCCAACGTCGCCTCGATCCTGATCATCGACGCCGCCTTGAACGTCGGGGTCGCGATCCTGGCCGAAACCGGTTTGAGCTTCCTAGGTTTCGGTGTCCAGCCCCCGGACGTCTCGCTGGGCACCCTGATCGCCGACGGCACCAAATCGGCGACCACATTCCCGTGGGTGTTCCTGTTCCCCGCCGGGGTTTTGGTGCTGATCCTGGTGTGCGCCAACCTCACCGGTGACGGACTGCGCGACGCCCTGGACCCGGGCAGCGCCACGCTGCGGCGAGGACGCGTGAAGACCACGAAAAAGACCGACACATGACCGAGCCGTTACTGGATGTCACCGACCTGACCGTGACCTTCCCCACCGACAGCGGCGACCTCGCCGCGGTGCGGGGCCTGACCTATCAGGTACACCCCGGCGAGGTGCTCGCCATGGTCGGCGAATCGGGGTCGGGAAAGTCGGCCGCGGCGATGGCGGCAATCGGACTGCTGCCCGAATATGCCGGGGTTTCCGGTTCGGTGCGGTTGGCCGGCCGGGAACTTCTCGGCCGGTCCGACGAGGAGATGTCGACGATCCGCGGACGTCGCATCGGCACCGTGTTCCAGGATCCGATGTCGGCGCTGACCCCGGTCTACACCGTGGGCGACCAGATCGCCGAAGCGATCCGGGTGCATCACCGCGACGTCACCAAGCGGGCCGCCCGGGCCCGCGCAGTCGAACTGCTCGATCTGGTCGGCATCGCCCAACCCGAACAGCGGGCACGTGCCTTCCCCCACGAACTGTCCGGGGGCGAGCGGCAGCGCGTGGTCATCGCCATCGCGATCGCCAACGACCCGGACCTGCTCATCTGCGATGAGCCGACGACCGCCCTCGACGTCACCGTGCAGGCGCAGATCCTCGACGTCCTCAAGACCGCCCGTGATGTCACCGGCGCCGGGGTGCTGATCATCACCCACGACCTGGGCGTGGTGGCCGAGTTCGCCGACCGTGCGCTGGTCATGTACGCCGGGCGCGCCGTCGAGGTAGGCGGTGTCGACGAGCTGTACCGCGATCGCCGAATGCCCTACACCGCAGGGCTGTTGGGCTCGGCCCCCCGCCTTGATGCGCCACAAGGCACCCGGTTGGTCCCGATTCCCGGTGCGCCGCCGTCGTTGGTGGCGCTGCCGCCGGGCTGTCCCTTCGCGCCACGATGCCCGCTGGCGATCGACGAATGCCACACCGCGGAACCGGCATTGGTGGCCGTCGGCCCCGAAGACGGCCACCTCGCGGCGTGCATCCGTACCGACCAGGTGCAGGGCCGCAGCGCCGCCCAGATCTACGGGGTGTCCACCCAGCCTGCTGATACCCCCGATGCTGCCGATCCCCCCGTCGTCGTGCGGGTCCGGGAGTTGGTCAAGACCTACCGGCTCACCAAGGGAGTGGTGTTCCGCCGCCAGATCGGCGAGGTGCGCGCGGTCGACGGGCTGAGCTTCGAGCTGTTGGCGGGCCAAACCTTGGGTATCGTCGGTGAATCCGGCTCCGGCAAGTCCACCACGCTGCACCAGATCCTGGAGCTCAGTGCGCCGCAGTCGGGCACCGTCGAGGTGCTCGGCAACGATGTCGCCACACTGACGTCTGCCCGGCGGCGTGAGCTGCGCAGGGATCTGCAGGTGGTGTTCCAGGATCCGGTCGCTTCCCTGGACCCCCGGCTTCCGGTCTTCGAGTTGCTGGCAGAACCGTTGCAGGCCAACGGCTTCGACAAGTCCGCCATCGACACCCGGGTGGCCGAGCTGTTGGAGATCGTCGGGTTGCGCCGTGCCGACGCCAGCCGCTACGCGCAGGAGTTCTCCGGGGGGCAGAAGCAACGAATCGGCATCGCGCGCGCGCTGGCGCTGCAGCCCAAGATCATGGCCCTCGACGAGCCGGTGTCCGCGCTCGATGTGTCCATCCAGGCGGGCATCATCAACCTGCTGTTGGACTTGCAACGCGAGTTCGGGTTGTCGTATCTGTTCGTCTCGCACGACCTGTCGGTGGTCAAACACCTGGCTCATCGCGTCGCGGTGATGCACCGCGGCGTGATGGTGGAATACGGCGACGCCGATGCCGTCTTCGCCCACCCCCAGCACGAGTACACCCAGACGTTGCTGGCCGCCATCCCGCAACCGGATCCCACTCGCCACTAGCATCGACGGCGTGACCTCATTGATCCGCCGGCACGCCGGCCGAATCGCAGTGCTGGCAATCGTGGCGAGCGTGGTGCTGGCAGGCTGTTCGAGCAGCAAGCGAGACGTCCCGCCGGCGGGCGGCAACGCCGAGGTAGGCTCCACCAGCGACATCAATCCGCAGGACCCGGCCACCCTGCGCCAGGGCGGCAACCTGCGGCTGGCGCTGACATCGTTTCCGGCGAACTTCAACACGCTCAATGTCGACGGCAACGACGGTGACACCGGGGCGGTGCTGCGGCCGACCATGCCACGCGCGTTCGTCATCTCCTCCGACGGATCGATGAAGGTCAACAACGACTACTTCACCAGCGTCGAACTGACCAGCACGAACCCGCAGGTGGTGACCTACACCATCAATCCCAAGGCCGTCTGGTCCGACGGAACGCCGATCACCTGGGAGGACATCGCCGCCCAGATCAATGCCCGCAGCGGCAAGGACAAGGCCTTCGCGATCGCCTCGCCGGACGGCAGTGACCGGGTCGCCTCGGTCACCAAGGGTGTCGACGACCGCCAGGCGGTCATCACGTTCGCCAAGCCCTACTCGGATTGGCGCGGCATGTTCGCCGGCAACAACATGCTCTTCCCCAAGAGCGTGACCGGCAGCCCGGAAGCGTTCAACAAGGGTCAGCTAGGCGGCCCCGGACCGTCCGCAGGTCCGTTCATCGTCTCGACGCTGGACCGCACCGCACAACGCATCACCTTGACCCGGAACCCGAAGTGGTGGGGAACCCAGCCGCTCTTGGACTCCATCACCTTCCTGGTGCTCGACGACGCGGCTCGGGTCCCGGCTCTGCAGAACAACACCATCGACGCCACCGGACTCGGATCACTCGACGAGCTCACCATCGCCCGGCGCACCGCCGGGATCTCGATCCGCCGAACGCCTGGTCTGATGTGGTATCACTTGACCTTCAACGGCGCGCCGGGATCGATCCTGGCGGACAAGGCACTGCGGCTGGCGGTCGCCAAGGGCATCGACCGACAGGCGATCGCCGATGTCACGCAACGCGGGCTGGTCGACAAACCGGTGCCGCTGAACAACCACATCTTCGTGGCCGGCCAGGAGGGTTACCAGGACAACAGTCAGGTCGTCGCGTACGACCCGGAGAAGGCCAAGGCCGAACTCGACGCGTTGGGCTGGAAGCTCAACGGGCAGTTCCGCGAGAAGGACGGCAAGCAGCTGGTCATCCGCGATGTTCTCTACGACGCGCAGACCACCCGCCAGGTCGCCCTCGTCGCGCAGAACAGCCTGGCCCAGATCGGTGTCAACCTACAGATCGACGCCAAACCCGGGAACGGCTTCTTCACCAACTACGTCATTCCCGGTGACTTCGACATCGCCCAATTCAGCTGGGGCGGTGACGCGTTCGCCCTGGGTTCACTGAATCAGATCTACACCACCGGCGCCGAGAGCAACTTCGGCAAGATCAGTAGCCCCGAGATCGACGCCAAGGTCGAGCAGGTTCTCGACCAACTGGATCCGGACAAGGCCCGCGACCTCGCCAACGAACTGGACAAGCTGATCTTCGGCGAAGTGTTCAGCCTGCCGCTGTTCCAGTCCGCCGGTAACGTCGCCGTCCGCAGTAATCTGGCGAACTTCGGCCCGGCAGGTCTCGGTGACCTGAACTACACCGCGATCGGCTTCATGAAGTAGCCCGACCGGTCGGGGTGCGCATGACCGCGACGGGCAGCGCGGCCTCGAGCCGTGCGGCCGCCGAGATCGCCGACACCATCAACCGCACGGCGAGCCGGCTGGGCAGTGCGTCCAGCTCGTCCGCCTGCGCCGGCAGGGTGTCGATCCTGCCGGCGGCTGTGACGCAGGCGATGCGCAGTGCTGCGCGCTCCTTGGTGTCGAGCAAGCTGTGACCCGTGCTCGGCAACCGCACCAGCACCGAACCGTCGACGAGGCCGGCGATCCGCTCGGCAACGGGTCGCGGGGTCGTCAGGTCCCGGCCACCGGAGACGATGACCGTGGGCCAGCTGAACCGTGGCAGCTCGGCGACCAGATCGAAGGGCTCCGCCTCGAACGCCGCCGGGTTGTCAGCGGACTCCCGCATCGCCACGGCCGGGTCGAGCGGCAATCCGTCCGGAGTGGCCGCGTAGTTCAACTCGCGGTAACCGATCCGGCCGACGAGATCGGACTCGTTGTGGTACGGCGTCTTTCGGCCCTCCAGAAGATCGCCGACGCGGCCCATCACCGTCCACAGCAGGTGTCGGCCGGCCACCAGAAGGTCCAGCTGCTGGCTCAGCAGGCTCGCCCCACCGAACCCGTAGACCGCCGCGGCCAGCTGCGCTGCGGACGGCGTCATCACCCCGACGCCGACCAGCTGGCGAACCTTGTGGGCGAGGTCCTCGGTATCGGGTTGGTGCCCGTGCCAGAGCACGCTGCGCAGTGTGCGGCGCACCACCTCGATGTCGTCACCGGCCAGCAGCGGCGAATCCAGGATCATCGCGTGCACGCGGGACGGGTGGCGCACTCCGACCCCGGCAGCGATATAGGTGCCGTAGGAAGTGCCGTAGATAGTTGCCTGATCGACCTTGGCGTCGTCGAGCACGGCGGCGACGTCGTCGACGACCTGTTCGATGGTCAAGGCCTCCGGCGGCAGATCGGCGCCTGCGTCGTCATGGCGTGACATCCCGACGCCGCGGTGTTCGACCATGATCACGTCGAGTCCTGCGGCGGCCGCGCGCCGCCGAAGGCCCCGGTAGAGCGCAATCGAAGCGGCGCCCGGACCGCCGGGGATGATGACCACCGGGTGCCTGCTCTTCCGTCCGGTGCGCACGTAGTACAGGTCGAATTCGTCGCGACCACCCGCGGTCACCGGCCGGCGAACCGGCCGGACACCGGGCAGCGCGGCCAGTTTGCGGTGGGCTCGACGACGTTTCCCGTTCAGAGTCATCGCCGGCCTGCCATCCCTCGATTCTGCCTTCCGCGCGCCGGGAAGGGAATGCGGCCGGTGGCAGGGTCTTAGGTTCGGGGTGAGCCAAAGCAGTGTCCCGCTCGTGGGCCGTCGGTAGAAACAGGGCCATGACCACTGTTGAATCTGTCAACCGCATCCTGCCGGGCACACCGGAGTTCACCGATCTGCTCGCTACCATCCGGTCGGGCGCCAAGGACCGAGACCTGAACGACGAGAACCCGTTCGACCAGGTCAACGCTCTCAAGCGGGCCGGTTTCGGCACGCTGCGCCTGCCCGCCGAGCTCGGTGGCGCTGATTACACTGTCCGCCAGCTGTTTTCGACGATCATCGATGTCGCGGCGGCTGATCCGATTGTGGCGCACATCTTCCGGACACACTTCTGGTTCGTCGAGGAGCGCCTGCGCACTCTCGGCGGAGGGCAGGAGCGAAGCGACCCGGGAATTGGCACAGATCCTCGCTCGCGGCAGTGGCTGGCCAAGGTCGCCGAGGGCAAAATCGTCGGTAATGCGTTCAGCGAGAAGGGATCGAACGCGGTCGGCAGCCTGGTGTTCAACACCCGGTTGTTACCTGCTTCGGACGGCTTCCGGCTCACCGGCGAGAAGTTCTACAGCACCGGAACGTTGTTCTCCGACTACCTGACCGTCACGGCGACCACCGACCACGACTCGGTGGCCACGGTCATCGTCCCCGCCGACCGTGAGGGTGTCCGGCTGATCGACGACTGGGACGGCTTCGGTCAGCGTCGCACCGGAACCGGCACGACGATCTTCACCGACGTCGCCGTGACACCCGAAGAGGTGCTGGCCGACTCCCCCTACGACGCCGACCCGGCGCCGACGGTGCAATACGCCTCCTTGCAGCTCTACATCCACGCCGTGGTGGCGGGCGTGCTGCAGACCATCGTCGACGACGGGGTCGAGCTGCTGCGTTCGCGCACCCGCAGCTTCAGCCATGCACTGGCCGAGAGCCCGGTGGACGATCCGCTCTATCAGCGCCTCCTGGGCGAGTTGGCCAGCACCGCCTACATCGCCCGCGCCGCGGTGCTCGACGCCGCAGGCGCCGTCGAGGCTGCGACGGCTTCGGTACACCCGTCCATCCCGGGCGTGCCGGACGCGGACCTCTCGGTCGAGGCCCAGCTCAAGGTCGCCAAGGTGAAGGTGCATCTGGACGCCGTCGCCCCGGAAGCGGCGACCCGGCTGCTCGAACTGGGCGGTGCCAGTGCGGCCAGCCGGCAACGCAACCTCGACCGGCACTGGCGCAACGTTCGCACGATCACGCTGCACAACCCGGTGGCGTACAAGGCCCGGGTGATCGGCCAGAACCTGTTGCACGGCACGCCTGTGCCGGCCAACGCCTACTTCTGACGCGCTTCCTTCTTCGCCCAAACCGACGTATGGGCGAAGAAGTGCAAGTGGGCAGCACCATTTCGTCGATCTCGACCGACCTTGGAGACCAAAGTCGGCCTCGAGGCCGAGCACGTTGAACGACTTCGTCGACTCGGTGGTGCCGGTACCGCCGATTGCAGGCCGCCGGCTGAGGTGACCCGCAAGGGCGTCCACGCCATCGGACACCTTCGTTAGGGGACAAAGTCCCGAGTTGCCCGCGTGACCTTCTGTCGGGTGTGACCGCCGCCGTAAGTTTGTGACGGAGCACACAATGACTGAATTCATGCGCAGCACCGACGCGTTCACGTGGTCGATGGAGTCCGACCCGCGGCTGAGATCCACCGTGGTGACGGTGATCCTTCTGGACCGGTCACCGGACTGGGAGCTGGTCAGGGAGCGGTTCGCCATCGTTAGCCGCAACCTGCCGATGTTCCGCCAGCGGGTGGTCGAGACCCTTCCGCCGGCGCCCCCGCGATGGGAGTGGGCACCGGACTTCGATCTCGACTTCCACATGCGCCGCGTGTCGGCGCCCCAGCCGGGCAACCTCGACGGCGTGCTGGAGATGGCGCGGCTGGCCGCGATGGACGACTTCGACCGGGCTCGGCCGATGTGGAACGCCACCCTGATCGAAGGGCTCGACGACGGCGGGGCGGCGGTGCTGTGCAAGTTCCACCACGCGCTGACCGACGGTGTCGGCGGAGTGCAGATCGCGATGACGCTGTTCGATCCCACCGAGGAGCCGCGCGCCATCGACTCGGTACCAGACGAGCCGGTGTGGACCTCGTCGCAGCCGCTGGAGGGTTACCGCGACGCCGTGCGCTACGACGCCGGACTTCTCGGCAAGGCGGTCACCGAGACCGTGAAGACCGTTCCCCGCCTGGTGTTCAACACGATTCGGCGTCCACTGCAGACCGCCGCCGCAGCCACCGAGCTGGCCGCATCGGTGTACCGCACCGTGCGCCCGGTGACCGAGACCGGCTCGACGCTGATGAAAAACCGCACGCTGGTTCGCAGGCTCGGTGTCCACGAGGTGTCGCTGCCGGCGCTACGGGAGGCCGCGCACCGCAGCGGCGGCTCGCTGAACGATGCGTTCGTGGCCGGAGTGGCCGGTGGGCTGCGCCGCTACCACGAGAAGCACGGTGTGCCGGTGGGCGAGCTGCACCTGACCATGCCGATCAGCCTGCGGACAGCGGACGACGGCATGGGCGGCAACCGAATCGGGTTGATGCGCTTCGACGTTCCGGCCGGTGTAACCGACCCGGCGCAGCGGATCAGCCAGATCAGTGAGAGGACGGCGAAGGTGCGCGCCGAAAAGTCGCTGCCATACACGCAGCTGATCGCCGGCGCGCTGAACCTGATGCCGCGCTGGTACATCGGCTCGGTGCTGCGGCACGTGGACTTCCTGTGCAGCGACGTGCCGGGCGTCCCGGTACAGGTGTATCTCGGCGGAGCGAAGGTGCGCATGCAGTACGCGTTCGGCCCGACAGTGGGCTCGGCCGTCAACGTCACGCTGCTGACCTACCTCGACACCTGTTCGCTGGGAATCGATGTCGACACCGGCGCGATCCCGGACTTCGAGGAGTTCTCCGACTGCCTGGTGGCGGGATTCGACGAGGTGCTGGCACTCGCCGATTGACGACTCAGGACCCTACCTAGCGCTGCCGCCCCAGCGCAACGGTCACAACTCGGCTCAACTCACCTGGCCGTAGACGTTCTGGTAGCGGTCATAGAGCTGGTCGACGGCCGGTTGGGGAATCGGCAGCGGGTCCCCCAGTTGGCGGGCGATGTGTACGGTCCTGGCCACGTCCTCCAACATCACCGCGGCCTTGACCGCGTCGCGCGCGTCACCTCCCACCGTGAACGGTCCGTGATTGCACATCAGCACCGCCCGGCTTCGATGTCCCCTCAGCGTCTCGACGATGCCGCGGCCGATGGAGTCGTCGCCGATCACCGAAAACGGGCCGACGGGTATCGGTCCGCCGAATTCGTCTGCCATCGCGGTGATCACGCACGGAATGGGCTCACCGCGGGCCGCCCACGCCACCGCGTAGGTGGAGTGGGTGTGAACCACCCCGCCCACCTCGGGCATGTGCCGGTAGACGTAGGCGTGAGCGGCGGTATCGCTGGACGGCTTGCGGTGCGACCCCGTCGAGCCCGCCACGACGGAACCATCCAACGTGCACAGCACCATATCGGCCGGCCCCAGGCGATCGTAGGGCACACCGCTGGGCTTGATCACCATCAGGTCCGTACCCGGCACCCGCGCCGAGACATTGCCTCCGGTCCACACAACTAGGCCGTTGACGACCAGTTCCTGGTGCAGCTCGGCCACCTGCCGGCGCACGTCGTCGATCACCGCCTCGAGGGTCATCGCGGTGCACCCATCGGGAGATCGAGGAGCCCGAACCGGTATTCGATGACGTTGCGGTAGGTCTCACCGGGACGCAACACCACCGACGGAAACTTCGGCTGGTTCGGCGAATCCGCGAAGTGTTCGGGCTCTAGAGCGATGGCGTCACCCTGCCGGTAGATCCGACCGCTGCGACCGATCACGCTGCCGTCGAGGAAGTTACCGGTGTACACGTCGAGGCCCGGCGCTGTCGTCCACACCTCCAGAACACGCCCCGAATCGGACTCGACCAGTTGAGCGGCGCGGCTCACCACGTCGCGGTCAGGGCCTTTGCGCAGCACGTAATTGTGGTCGTAGCCGCGGCCGAGCCGCAGCTGCTCGTCCCCGACACGAACCCGCTCTCCGACAGGACGCAGGTCACGGAAGTCGAAGGGTGTCGCATCGACGGTCGCATATTCACCGGTCGGAACCAGCGAGGGCGTCACCGGTAGATATGCGTCCGCTTCGACTTTCAACAGGTGGTTGGCGACGCTGCCCGAACCCTCGCCAGCCAGGTTGAAATAGCTGTGCCCGGTCAGGTTCACCACTGTGGGCGCATCCGTCGTCGCCTGCAGCGACAGCCGCAGGACGTTACTGTTACGCAACAGCTCGTAGCACGCCGTGATCGTCAATGCACCGGGAAAGCCGTTGTCGCCGTCATCACTTCGTATCGTCAGCAGCACCCCACAGGATTCGGGTTCGTCGAAGGTTTGCAGATCCCAGACGCGCTTGTCCAGGCTCTCGGCCCCGCCATGCATGGTGCCGAACTCGTCGTTGCGATTCAACCGGTACCGCACACCGTCGAGTTGGAAGGTGGCATTGCCGATCCGGTTGGCGCACCTGCCGACAATCGCGCCGAAGTACGCCGTATCCGCCTCGTAGTCGGCGAAGTCGTCGAATCCGAGTACGACGTTGGCGGTCTGTGCATCGTGCCCGGGCACCTCGAGTGTCTGGACGATACCGCCGTAGGACAGTATCGCGACGCTCATCCCGCATCGGTTCACCAGCACCGCGCGCTGCACCGGCGTGCCGTCCCGCGTGACACCGAACGGCTCGGTCCGCACCCCGCCGGTCATCAGCATTGTTTGACCGCCATGTCGTCGATCAGCGCACGCAGGGCTGGTTCATCGGCCTCGAGATCGGTGTTGATGGTGTCGCGGCTGGTCACGCTGAGCGCCGACAGTAGCGATGCGAACGCGTTGGCTGCGACGAGGCCCAAGCCACGCAACTCGCCCATGATCAACCCGGCCAGGTGGGCGTCCCCGGCGCCGGCGGTGTTGACAGCCTGCACGGCCCGAGGCTCACGATGGACCAGTTCCGCACCGTTCCACACCCAGCTTCCGCGGCGGCCAGCGGTGATGCAAAACTGCAGTGCGGGATAGGTTTTGACGAGTAGATCTGCCGCACGTCCGACGATGTCCACCGGATCGGATGGTTCCTGTTTCCCGCCGTGACCGACGAGCGCGGCCGCCTCGTCGGAGTTGATCGACAAGACGTCCACCAGCTCGAGCATGCCCGAGGCGTGAACCTCGGCCATTTCCGCGGACAGGAACGAGGCGAATCGGCGGAAGCGGTACCGGGTGGCCAGCTCGAGCAGGGCCATGCGGGCCGCCAGCCCGACCTCCGGCGCGGCGAGTGCGATTCCTCGACCAGCGTGCTCGACGAACAGCGATTCGGCCGCCCCGATGTCGGCCGGACCGACATCGGCGCTGGCGGTGTCGACGAAGGTGAGGTTGCCGCCGTCGCCGTCAGGGTAGGTGAAACAGATGGAGTTCAGAGTCGGCTTCTGCCTGTCCATCGAGACCAGGGATACATCCATACCTTCAGATGCCATCTCGGTCAACACAGTTCGTCCTGCGGCGTCCTCACCCACACACCCCACCGGGACGATCAGAGGTCGAGGGCGGCTGAGCCGGGCGACGTAATGCAAGATGATGTGCAGCTTGCACCGGTCACGGGAGTCGACCAACCGCACCGCCCTGCTCTCCTCACGCCCAAGCGTGTGATTGCCTTGCATGAGTACAGCGGTTCCCACCCCCAGCCCTCCGGTTCCGACGACGACGTCGTAGCCAGCTGAGGCGACGTGGCTCACAGCGCAAAGTCCCACTCGGCATGCAACGAAATCGGATGTGTTGCAGTCTCTTCGGTGGCCGTCAACAGCGCATCAGGGTGCTCCTGCAGCAAGGTCATCGGATACTCGGGCGTCGGATCGCCGAACAACGCCACACGCAGGGCCGTCTGCTTCCAGGCGCCGGTGTCGCTGAACAGCCGCACCTTGCGCGCCGCGAGGATCTCGCGCATGCCCAGCGTCACCGACATCGGCGGAACGAACTGATAGGCGCCGCCCAGGGTCCGCTGCGCCAACGCGATGATGGTGTCGACGTTGTTGTCCTGCATCCGCGCAACAGAATTGCGAATGTCGTCGACCGACAGTTCACTGAACGGATTGCGCCGCGCCTGGTTGTAGGCGACGTGGCCGTCCTGCCCCCACCCGCCGTAGGCGAGGTCGGCCGGGTCTTCGATGAGTGCAGCCGACATCTGCAGGTAGGTGTCGGGTCGAAGCCAATGCCGGAATTCCAGCGGCGGCCGCAAGTGTTCCTCGAGTGCGCCGTAGAACTCGCGCTCCATGGTGCCGCGGAAGCTGTAGGGGTGATCCAACGGCAGTTCGCGCCCCTGCCAGTCCAGGCACTCGTCCATGTGGAACACCTCGACGTTGTGCAGGTTCACCTGCCGGGCGTTGACGATCGCTGCGAACGGCGCCATCCAGGCCATCGGCCCGCACGGAAGAATCACCCGGAAGATCCGACCGGCGAACTGCGCATCCGTGATCGCCGTGACGAGTTCCTCGGCCATCGTCTCACCCATGACGGCCCGATCGGCGACGATCCGTAACGGCACCCGGCGGTCCGGGTGTGCCTCCAGATCGGCGGCAGGCACCGAGCACCACTGCAACAGGGCATGCTTAGAGATAGTTTCCACTACTTCATTCCTTGTCGTGATTGATTCCGCTACAAGCGGTTTGGTCAGAAAATTGGATCAAGGAAGCGGATTGAGCGCGTCCAGCGCACGTTCCGTTGCCTTGAAGATGGCGCCGACCACACCGCCGTCGGCCCCGAAGGCAGCCAGACGCATGTTCGGCTTGATCGGGACGAGATCGTTGACCTCAGCGCGTAACGCCTCGATCAATAGATCACCGCCCCGCGACAACCCGCCGGCGATCAGAACGCACTCGGGGTTGATGACGCATACTGCCGACGCGATGCCGGCGGCGATGCGACGAGTCATACGATTGAACACCGCGAGCGCCGCGGCGTCGCCCTCGTGGACGCCGCGGAAGATCACCTCGGCGTCCACGTCGTCGGGATCTCCGCCGGCGAGTTCGCGAAGGCGCGCACCGCCGGGTTCCATCGCGGCAGAGCGCCCGTGCCGCGCCCAGGCCCGGCCGCCGGCCGCCCACTCCCAGGCGCCGATGCCGCTGCCGACCGGCGGCTCGTCACCGAAACTCAAAGGCAAATAACCTAATTCGCCCGCGGCCCCGAGAGCACCGGTGCACAGTCGGCCACCGACGATGATCCCGCCACCGATGCCGATACCGAGGTGGACGTACAGCACGGTGTCGATTCCCTTGGCCGCGCCGGCGATCGACTCCGCCAACACCGACAGATCGGTCTGCCGTTCGACGAACACCCGCTCGGTGTCGATATCGAGGCAATCCGCGATGGCCGCTTGCAGATCGGTCCCGTCCCAGCCCAGGATCTGCGGTGCCAGACTGACCACCTGAGTCTTGGGATCCACGACACCCGGCGTACTCACGACGACGGTGTGGAAATCGACACCGCTCAGACCATCTTCCGCACCGATGGCCGCCACCGACTTCGCGACCAGACTGAGCAGGTACTTACGATCCGGCTTCTCCCGCCGAGTGCGAATCTCCCTGCTCGCGACGATTTCTCCGGTGAGGCTGGCCACCCGCGCATGGACTTTGTCGGCACCGATGTCGATGCCGAGCAGCAATCCGTGTTTGGTCGCCACCCGCAGGCCCAAGGCGGGCCGGCCCTGCCCTCGTTTGGCAGGCTCTGGCGCAAACTCCTCCAGCAGGCCCTCGGTGATGAGGTCGTCGCAGATCTCCTTGATCGCCGTCTTCGACAGCTTGATGATCGCGCCGAGCTGGGCCCGGGTGATACCGCCGCTGCTCTGCACGACGTCGAGGATCAAGCGGCGGTTACGTGCCCGCGCCCGCTGCGGGCTGTCGAATGCGACGACCGACGTCATCGGCGCTCGTCCGGCGTCGCGGGCAACAAGCCGGTCGCAGCCGAGGTTTCCGGTGAGAGATCGGGCGCGACAGTCACCACGGCAGGCTCGGCACCGCGGCGAGCGAAAAGGGCTGCGGTGGCGGCGCATACGATGAACACGATGGCTGCGATGTTACCGATGTTCCCCGGGTAATCCGGCCACGGCACGAACTGGAAGTACAACGGCGCCAGCAGGATGACGATCGCGAGCGCGGGGAACACCACATGGATCACCATGTTGGCGCCGTCTCGGTGGTCGACGAGGTGGTACTTGATGCATGCCGCGCAGGTCATGATGTAGATGATGATGGCGAACACCGTGATGAGCGCCCCGAGCACGGAGAAGGTGACGACCGGGCCCAACACGAGGCCGAGCACGAGAGCCACGCCGATCGATATCGCGGTCTGGAAGTAGATCGCAAAGACCGGTGTCGCATGCACTGGATGCGTGTCGGCGAAGCGTGCCGGCAATCGGCCCATCCGGCCCAGAGCGAACACGATGCGCGACGCGGCGATGGTGCCGGCATTGGCGTTACCGATGAAGCTGTTGACCAGCGCGAGCAGGACCAGGACCCAGGCCGGCCCCCAGAACTTGTGGGCCAGGGTGATCCACGGGCTGTCCGCCGTGGCGAAGCTGTCCATCTTGTCGAAGCCCCATCCGATGACCGAGGCGTAGGAACACAGGATGTAGAAGGCTCCACACGCCACAGCGGAGTACATGATCGTCCGCGGAATGGTGCGACGGGGATCCTTGACCTCTTCTGCCAGCGGCGCGGCTGTCTCAAAACCCTGGAACGCCAGGATCGAGAACACCACCGCTTTGAAGATGCCCGCCCAGCCGGGTTCGAGTGCGTGCGCGGGGTTGAACACCGCCAGCGTGTTCTCACCGCTGTTGGACACGATCATCCAGACCGCCAGCACCACGAAGATGCCCAGTTCGGCGGCTCCCATCACGACGCCCGTCGCGGTCGACTGCTCGACACCTCTGATGTTGAGCAGGCAGACCAGCAGCGCTGCGGGGATCACGAAGACCCACCAGGGGATGTTGACGTGCAGCGCGGCGTCGACGGTGCCGGACAGGAACTGACCGAAGAACACCAGCACGATCGGTGCGATCAGCAGTTCCAGGGGTGCGTACAGCCACCCGACGAACGCACCGGCTTTCGGCCCGAAGCACTGCTCGACGTAATCGGCCAGGCCGCCGGCGGTGCTGAACACCTTCGCCATCGAGCCGACCGCCACCCCGACGAGCAGGATGACGATCAAGGCCAACAGAACCGCCAGCGGAGTTGCCGGGCCGGCGAAACCGACCGCGACCAACAACGACGAGGCAACCCCGGCGGCCGGCCCCATGTGGGTGAGCGCTTGAAAAACACCCTGGACCAACCCGATGGATTCGCCATTGAGGGATTTGTCCTGCGTCGGTGTCGCCACGTGATCTCCTAATTAGATCGGACACTGTCCTTATTAAGGGAGAAGGTAGACCCTGACGCTGCGCTCGGCAAGAGGAGCGGCGTTACCAATCTGTAAATCCACCCGGTAGAGCCCAGCAAAGTCGCAACCGTCGTCGGCGCGAACAGATCGCGGATCGCCGACACCGCGCGTAGGCCGCTGTCTCATCGACAAGCCGATGCCTCATCGACGAATGTCAGAAGGGCCAGGTGGCGCCGCCCGGTGGCGCGTCGCCGTCAGGCGGTCAGTTCGATGACGTGCGCGTCCTGCACGCCCAGGTACCGTGCGGGCGTGCAGGTCAACACGATCACCTGTCCGTGGTCGCCAACGCTGTCGAAGACGGCACCCATCTTGGTCAACCGGTCGGGATCGGTGAACCCCAGCGCGTCGTCGATGACCACCGGTACGGCGTCCTCCTTGGCGACCAGCGCGGCACCCGCCAGCCGCGCGAGGATCCCGAGCTGCTCCTTGGCTCCCCCGGACAACGACTCGTAGGGAACCGTGCGACCGTCCAAGGTGCGGTTGCCGATTCGCAGATCGCTGTCGATCTCGACTTCGAAGGACGGCCCGAAAACCGGGCGGCCCAATCGCTCTATCTCCGCTCGGAACGGGGCGACGTAGCGCTGCCTGGCGGTGTCGCGGTGGCGTGACATCACCGACCTCAACAGCTGTGCCGCGCGGGCGCGGCGGGAGATCCGCGCATGTTCAGCGGCGGCGTGCTCACGGGCGATCTGCGCGGCGTCGAGCTTGCTCTGGCGGCCTTCGCTTCCCATCAGCCCCAGCTCGACGGTGATGTCGCGCAGCGCCTGTTCTATCGCGGTGTGTTCACGCTCCCGCTCCGCGGCGGCCGCCTTGACCGCTGCCAGCTCCGCCTCGACCGCTGCAGGATTCGCCGCGGCATACCGCTGGGCAAGTTCGGCCACTGCGGCATCTGCGCGGCTTTGCGCCTCGGCGTCAGCGGCGGCTCGGGCAGCCAGCTGCTCGTCCCCGGTGAGCGCACGAAGCTGCGTCAGCCGTTCGTTCGCGCGATCGAGCTCCGCGGCGGCATCGGCGGTCTTGGCACGCAAAACCGTGAGCGCCGTGGCCTTTTCGGCCAGTTGCGCTTCGGCTTGTGTCACGGCGCGCCGGTGCAGGTCCGCCTGGGCACGCGCCTGGGTGAGCGTCTCGGTGCGGCTGGCGAGCTCGGCGCGCACGGCCGCGGCGTCGAGTTCGTCACCCAGTTCCGGCGGGACGGCCGCTTGCAGGGCGGCCAGGCGCGAGCGCATCTCGTCGACACCGTCGCCCTCGCACAATCCCGTCAGAGTCGCGGTGAGCTCAGCGCGCCGGTCGGTCAGCGTGCGGCGATGCCCCTCGATCAGGCGGGCGTGCGCAAGATCAGCGGCACCGCCCTGGCTCAGTGCCTCGGCCAGTACACCGCGCGCGGCGTCGAGTTTGACCTGAGTGTCGGTGGTGGTGGCGCCCGGGTCGATGCGCACAGTGAGCACCCCCGGCAGGTCCACCGTCGCAGGCGAGGAGTTCGCCGGCATCCACCGCTGCCCTGCCGCGAGACGCACCGTCTGATCGCCGACGGTGAACTCCAAGTCCGTCGCGGCGGTGAATTCCACCGTGGTGGCGGTCGAGGAAAGCTGGGCGACAAGGCGATCCACCAGCGACACCGCCGCCTCGATATCGGCCATCACCTCAGTGCTCAGCGTGATCGCCGAGAGCTGCTGAGCCAACTGAGCGAGTTCGCGCTGGGCGGCGTCGACGCGATCAAGTCGCGCAGCGAGACGCTCCACCTGATCCCTGGTAGCCAGACCGTCCACCACCCGACGGGCGGTGTCGGCTGCGATGCGCGCCGCCTCGACGGCCGCGTCCGACTCCTCGGCAGCGGCACAAGCCATCTCGGCGACCTGACGCGCAGTCGACTCGGCCTCGATCGCGGCGGCAAGGCCGGCGTCGAGTTCGGCGACCGCAGCGCTGCGCGCCTGCAGCTCCCCGCACAACCGAACTCGCTCGGCCTGTGCGGCGGCCGACGCGCCACTCGTCGCCCGAGCTGCGGCAGCCACGAGCGTGGCGTCCTGCAGTTGGTCGGCCAGCAGGTTCAGGGCGGCGGAGGCGGCCTCGGCCGCGGTCAACCGCGCCGCAACCTCGTGCCGCTGGTCGGCCAGGAGGGTCGCCCTGCCGGCCAGCTCGGCATGCCGATGGACCCGGTCGTCGACCTCGGCGACCGCTGCCGCGCACCGCGTCACTTCGTCGTCGGCGGCCCGCAGTGACGCGATCGCGGCGGCCCACTGCCCGGTTGGCCGGCCCGTCGAAGTGAAGTACCTGGCGTGCTCCTCGTCGATGCGTTCAATCAACAGCGGCTCGGTGCCGGAGAGTGCCGCGTCGTCGCCGGCCGCCAGGTCGAGCGCGCGGGATAATGCGTCGCATTCCGAAAGATCAACCGCTGCAGTCGATCCGGCCTGCAGAACCCTTTGGGCATGCCACAGTCGGGTGTCCACCGTCTCGCCGAGCATCGCGAGCACCCGGTCGTGGGCCTCGTCACCGGTGAGCTGTTCGCGGCGCGGCTCGAGGATGGTCAGCTCGGTCTTGGGTCGCTTGTGGAAGCACTTGGTATAGACGAATCGGTATGGGCCCGTGCTGATCTCGGCGAGCACCTCGGACCCGACGTCGGCATGGGTGGGCTTGACCTGCTTGACGTCCTTCTTCGTCGAGCGGTCCTTGGACTCCAGCAGCAGGTCCAGCGCCTCGATCATCGACGTCTTGCCGACCTCGTTAGCTCCGCACACCACGACGACACCGTGATCGGGGAATTGGATGTCGCGGTGGGTGATTCCGCGATAGTTGGTCAGAACCAACCGGTGCAGCTTCATGCGGCACTGCCCCCGGCCAGCCGCAACAGCAGGCCGAGCGCACCCTGGGCGTCCTGCGCCGCCTCCCCATCGCCGTTTCGTGCGGTGGCGATCAGTTCGTCGAGTGCCGTCGCGGCGAACCCACCGATACCGAGGCCGTCGAACTCCCCGTCGGCCGGCATCACCGCAATGTCGGTGTGCCGATCCCAGGTACCCAGGTAGGCGAACAGCCGGGAGTACTTGTCCAGGCAGGCGTCCAGCGCCGCCCGGTCGGTGACGGTCAGTGTGCCGGTGAGCCCCAGTTGCACCACCGTGCGGTCTTTGTCGGTCATCAAGTCGAGGTTGAGGTCGAGGTCGGCGATGTCGCGGCTGTCGTTGACCGGCCGGTGCAGGGTGAGAAAACGCCAGCGCCCGACATCGTGGGTGGCCACCGTGACGGGGTGGGCGGGATCGTCCTCGTCGATGTCGACCACCAGGACGTGACCCGGGTCGGACTCCACGTGGTCGTAGTTGGTGACTTCCGGTGAACCGGAATACCACACCCGGCCGCTGTCCCCCACGCAGGTGCGAGAGTGCTTGTCCCCCAGGGCGACATAGTGCACCGCACCACGGCCTAGCGCCTCCGACAGACCGGACATCGCGATCAGCGACGGCTTCCCGGGATCGGGATCGAGGACGTCGACGCCGCCGTGCGCGACCAGGATGCGGGTGGTTCCGTCGGCGGGCAGGTCCGCCAGTACCGGGGCGACCAGATCGGCGGTCGGGGCTTTCGAGCGCCACGGCGCGGCGACGAGTTCGGCCCCCGGCCGTACCACCCACACGCCCTCACGGTCGAGCACGACCACGTTGTCCGGGCACTCGGCCCGGAACAAGGCGCTGGTGTACACCGACGACGCGTCCAACGGGTCGTGATTGCCCGGCAGAAGGTAGACCGGAACACCGATGGCACGCATGGCTTCCAACGACTGACTGATCACTTTCGGAGCCAGCTGGTTGCTTTCGAAGACATCCCCGGCGACCACGACAAACTCCGCACCGGTGCGCTGCGCCAGCTCGCCGAGGCCCGCGACCGCATCCCGCCGCGCAGCCGAATAGCGCGGCTGCGCCTCCCCCTCCAGGAAGTGGCGCGTCATGCCGAGCTGCCAGTCGGCGGTGTGCAGGAATCGCATGGCGGCGAGTCTATGGCGGTGCGCCGACAAGTCCGTGGACCTCGATCGGCATGTGGGCGCCAGGTTCTACGCTGACTGCGTGACAGCCGCAGAACGCACCCTCGTGGTGATGCGCCACGCCAAGTCGGACTATCCCGACGGGGTGGCCGACCATGACCGTCCGCTGGCGCCACGCGGCGTCCGGGAGGCAAGCCTGGCGGGTGATTGGCTGCGCGCGAGCGTGCCGCCAATCGAGTTGGTGCTCTGCTCGTCGGCCACCCGAACGCGGCAGACCCTGGACCGGACCGGGATCAGCGCCCCGGTGAGATTCTCCGAGCGGCTCTACGGCGCCACCCCGGGCACCATGCTCGACGAAATCAACCAGGTCGGCGATGATGTCACGACCGTGCTGGTCGTCGGCCACGAACCGACCGTCAGCCAGCTGACGCTCGGCCTGGCCGACCTGGATCGGTCGAACGCGGACGCCACCGCTGGGGTGGCGATGAAGTTCCCCACCTCCGGCATCGCCGTGCTGCGGGTACCGGGCTTGTGGTCGGCTCTCGAACTCGACGGCGCGACGCTGGCGTCGTTCCACATACCCCGATAGCCCACCGCGCGCATCGAGTCAGACCTGAGAGCGAGTTCGACGACGAATCGTCGCTGCCAGTTCTGAATGGTCGCCGCTAGGAGTTCGTGGCCAGCGTCAGCTCCATCAACTTGATGGCCTGACCGCACGCGTCGATCCCGGGTGCCTGCGGATTGATCCACCACCCGACGACACCGCCGGCGTCACTGGCCACCCCACAGGCCCCGTTGGGGTCGGACGTGCGCATGACGATCGACGGCACACCGGCGATCGACCGGTTCTCGATCTGGTACTTGAGGAACTGGGCCACCGCGCGCTCGTTGTCCAGGCTGCCCTGCTCGTACCAGAACCGGGTGATGTCCACCAGGCCCGCCGGATTGGCCGCCTGCCAGCGGCAGACCGCACCGACGAACGTGCTCTGGATGTCCAGCGGATCGGCCCCCACGGTCTTGGCCAGGATGTCCGTGGTCAGGACGTCGCACTCCTTGAGCAGGTTCGGGTACTGCTGAGCCGAGTTGTCGTTGCGGGGCACGCTGCCCGAACCGGACTTTGCCGCGGTGCCGTCGACCGTGCGTGCGCAGCCGCTGACCATGACGAGGGCCGAGAGCACTGCCACGGCGCTCACTAGAAGCCGGCGCGCGCTCATTTGGAGTTCACGATCGACTGCCGGGTCAGTTCCTTGGCCACGTCGCAGGCCG
Source organism: Mycolicibacterium sp. CBM1 (assembly GCF_054073305.1). NCBI lineage: Bacteria > Bacillati > Actinomycetota > Actinomycetes > Mycobacteriales > Mycobacteriaceae > Mycobacterium > Mycolicibacterium sp. CBM1. The sequence continues at coordinate 102,415 of NZ_JBSXPP010000013.1, forward strand.
GCGGGAACGGCTTCTCGGCGAAGCTGACCGACCATTCGATGAAGTCGTCGTTGAACTGGATGCCGACCTCGCACAGGTTGTCCCCCAGAGTCGGATCGGTTCCGACGGCGATGAAACCGCTGTGGCCTTCGATGTTGATGTCCTCGACGCTGGTGCGCGACAGCTCCTCGGTCTTGCGTTCGCGCCCGATGGGGCTTCCCCGATACCAGGTGAAGGAGAAGTGCGGACCGAGGATGCCGCCGCCGGCGAGCCACTGACAGCCGATGGAGTTCTTCGCCGTGTTCACCAGCCCAGTCACTCGGGTCTGCTCGGCCATCGTCTGGTCACTGATGCCGCCGCACTCGGGGAACATCGGCCCGTGCTTGGCGTTGCCCGGCTGCGGCCCGGCGGACTGGGTCGCCTGCGGCTGGTCAGAGCCGCCACCGGAATCCGAGCATGCACCCAGAGCCGGAATTGCAGCCATGATGGCTACCGCCCCTGCGGTCAGCGCCAATTTGCGCGTCGCTGTCATGCGCACCTGCTGCGAGTCACAGCATGCACTGTAGCGGCCACCCCTCGGTGCAACCACCGACATGCCGCTTGACCTGCCACTTTGCTAACAATCTGCGGCACGGGACGCGACGCGGCTGCGCAGGCCGGCGAGCGCTGGACCACAACCAGGTATGCGACAGTAACGACATGCTTCTGGCACTGCTGCGACAGTATGTCCGGCCGTACCGGTGGCTGGTCGCTGCCGTGATGGTGCTGCAGACCATCAGCACGCTGGCCTCGCTCTACTTACCCACCGTCAACGCCGCCATCATCGACGACGGGGTGGCCAAGGGCGACACCGGACTGATCGCCGAGCTGGGCGGGGTGATGCTGGCGGTGACAGCGCTGCAGGTGGTGTGCGCTGTCGGCGCGGTCTACTTCGGGTCCCGCACCGGTATGGGTTTCGGCCGCGACCTGCGCTCGGCGATGTTCCACCACGTCACGACGTTCTCCGATCAGGAGACGGCCCGGTTCGGGGCGCCGTCGCTGCTGACCAGGACCACCAACGACGTCCAGCAGATCCAGGTGCTGACCCAGATGACCACCACCACCCTGGTCACCGCACCCATCATGTGCGTGGGCGGCATCCTCATGGCGGTCCACCAGGACGCCGGCTTGTCCTGGCTGTTGCTCGTCAGCGTCCCGGTGCTGGCGCTGTCGAACTATTGGGTGGTTTCGCGGATGCTGCCCATCTTCCGCAGCATGCAGCGGCTGATCGACGGCATCAACCGGGTGTTGCGCGAACAACTGTCCGGCATCCGGGTGATCCGGGCGTTCGCCCGCGAACCCTTCGAACAGCAGCGTTTCGCAGCGGCCAACGCCGCGGTGTCCGACACAGCGCTGGCCGCCGGCCGGTGGCAGGCCCTGATGCTGCCGGTCACCACGCTGACTATCAACGTCTCCAGCGTCGCGCTGATCTGGTTCGGTGGTCTGCGCATCGACGCCGGGCAGATGCAGGTGGGCTCGCTGATCGCATTCCTGTCCTACTTCATGCAGATCCTGATGGCCGTCATGATGGCCACCCTGATCCTGGTGATGCTGCCCAGGGCCGCGGTGTGCGCCGAGCGGATCACCGAGGTGCTCGCCACCCGCAGCGCGATCAGCAGCCCCGCTTCCCCGCGCCACCCCGATGGACCGATCCGCGGCACCGTCACCCTGGACAACGCGACCTTCTGCTACCCCGGCGCCGAACGCCCCGTGCTGGAAGGTATTTCGCTGACCGCGCGGCCCGGGACGACGACGGCGATCGTGGGCAGCACCGGGTCGGGGAAGTCGACCCTGGTGTCGCTGATCTGCCGGCTCTACGACGTCACCGACGGGGCGGTGCGAGTCGACGGCATCGACGTGCGCGACTACGCCACCGAAACCCTCTGGGCCACCCTGGGGCTGGTTCCGCAACGCGGCTACCTGTTTTCCGGAACTGTCGCCGACAATCTGCAGCTCGGGGCGCCTCCCGGCCAGGTGGCCACCGAGGACGACATGTGGTCGGCGCTGCGGGTAGCCGCCGCCGACGACTTCGTGCGTGACCACCCCGAGGGGCTGAACATGCGGGTGGCCCAGGGCGGCATCAATTTCTCCGGCGGCCAACGCCAGCGACTGGCGATCGCCCGCGCGGTGATGCGTCGCCCGGCGATCTACCTGTTCGACGACGCGTTCTCCGCGCTGGACGTGCACACCGACGCCCGGGTCCGCGCCGCCCTGCGCGAGGTGTCGGCCGAGGCCACGGTGATCATCGTCTCGCAGCGGATCTCCACCGTCGTGCAGGCCGACAGCGTCGTCGTCATCGACGGCGGCCGCGTCGTCGGCACCGGCACCCACGAGACGCTGCTAGCCGAGTGCCCCACCTACGCCGAGTTCGTCGACTCGCAGTCGGTGGGCGCGGTCGTCGGGGGCGGCTCGTGACCGGGCCGGCGATGCGCGGCGGGGGCATGCGCGCGTTGGCGCAGGATCCGCGCCAGGCCCGCTCGCGGGACTTCACCGGATCAGCGCTTCGGCTGGTGCGCCGCCTGACGCCGCAGCGGTGGCCAACCGTGGCGGTGATCGTGCTGTCCGTGCTGGGCATCGCGCTCGGCGTGATCGGGCCGCGCATTCTGGGCCACGCCACCGATCTGCTGTTCAACGGTGTGGTCGGCCGGCAGCTGCCCGCTGGGATCACCAAGGACCAGGCAATCGCCGCGGCCCGAGCGCGCGGCGACAACACGTTCGCCGATCTGCTGTCGGGGATGAACGTGGTGCCGGGGCGCGGCGTCGACTTCACCGCGGTGGGCCGCACGCTGCTGCTGGCGCTGGGCCTGTATCTGCTTGCCGCGCTGCTGGTGTGGGCGCAGGCGCGGCTGCTCAACGTCATCGTGCAGCGCACAATCATGGCGCTGCGCGCCGACGTCGAGGACAAGGTGCACCGATTGCCGTTGTCCTACTTCGACTCCCGTCAGCGCGGTGAGCTGCTCAGCCGAGTGACCAACGACGTGGACAACATCCAGTCGTCGGTGTCGATGACGATCAGCCAGCTGCTCACCTCGGTGCTGACGGTCGTCGCCGTGCTGGCGATGATGCTGAGTATCTCGCCGTTGCTCGCGCTCATCACGGTGGTGACGGTTCCGCTCTCGTTGTGGGTGACCCGGGTGATCGCGCGGCGCTCACAACGGATGTTCGTGGCGCAGTGGACCAATACCGGCCGGCTCAACGCTCACATCGAGGAGACGTACAGCGGTTTCACGGTGGTCCGCACCTTCGGGCACCGCGCCGCCGCCCAGGAGAAGTTCCGCGAACTCAACAGTGACGTCTACCAGGCCAGCTTCGGGGCTCAGTTCTTCTCCGGGCTGGTGTCGCCGGCGACGACGTTCGTCGGCAACCTCAGCTATGTAGCGGTCGCCGTGGTGGGCGGCTACCAGGTCGCGACGGGCCAGATCACCCTGGGCAGCATCCAGGCGTTCATCCAGTACGTGCGCCAGTTCAATCAACCACTCACCCAGGTCGCGGGCATGTACAACACTCTGCAGTCCGGTGTGGCCAGCGCCGAGCGGGTCTTCGACTTCCTCGATGAGCCCGAGGAATCCCCTGACGGCACAACGACATTGCCGCGCACCGGTGGTGGGCGCGTCGAGTTCCGCAACGTGTGGTTCGGCTACCGGGAGGCCACCCCGGTGATCGAGGATCTGTCGCTGATCGCCGAGCCCGGCAGCACGGTGGCTATCGTCGGGCCGACTGGGGCGGGTAAGACGACGCTGGTGAATCTGTTGATGCGCTTCTACGACGTCGACTCCGGACAGATCCTGCTCGACGGTGTCGACATCACGACGCTGACCCGCGAGTCGCTGCGCTCGCGGATCGGCATGGTGCTGCAGGACACCTGGCTGTTCGGCGGCACCATCGCCGAGAACATCGCCTACGGCAAGCCGGGCGCCACTGAGCAGGAGGTGATCGACGCGGCACGCGCGGCCTACGTCGACCGGTTCGTGCACTCCCTGCCCGACGGCTACCAGACCCGCGTCAGCGACGACGGTGGCAACATCAGCGCCGGGGAAAAGCAGCTGATCACCATTGCCCGGGCGTTCCTCGCGCGGCCACAACTACTGATCCTCGACGAAGCGACCAGTTCGGTCGACACCCGCACCGAAGTGCTGATTCAGCATGCGATGACCGAATTGCGGCGGGAGCGAACGAGTTTCATTGTCGCCCACCGCCTCTCGACAATCCGCGATGCCGACACCATCCTGGTGATGGAGGCGGGGCGGATCGTCGAGGCGGGCACTCACGCCGAGCTACTCGACCGTCGTGGCCGCTATTACGCCATGACGCGGGCCTGATTCCTCAGAGCCCGGGCCCTTCCGCGCGCAGGTCGTCGACTTCGGCCATCGCCGAGCGGAGCTTGGCCAGCCACTCGTCGGCGTGCTCGCCGACCAGGCGTACACACCACGCCAGCGCATCGGAGCGCGAGCGAGCGACACCGGCGTCGACAAGGGTGTCCAGCACCCGGCGTTCGGGTTGCCTGAGCCGCGTCATCACCGGAACAGCGATGTGGGTGAACATGATTCGCTCGCCGCCAGCCTCGACACCCCAGGACACCTTGCGGCCGTACTTGTTCTCGGCCTCGTCGGCGATCCGCATCCGCTCGTTGCGGGTGTCCTCCCGGAACCGCGAAGCCCTGCCCGCGGCGCGGGCTTCGCTGTCAGGTTGGTCTGCGGCGTCGGGCAGCCGCCCGACGACGGTGATCTCCTCGCGGTCGACGATGACCGTGGGGTCAGCGCTGAACCAGTTCTCCGGGAGCCGTCCAGCGAACCATTCGCTGGCATCGGTCGCGTCGGGTTGATCGGCCTGTTGCCAGCCGCCGGGGCGGCCGGGGCGGCGATGGGCGTGTTGATGTTTCATGCATTACATAATTACAGTGAGGCATCACCCGGGCCACTGTTTCACTGCGGGCGAACTCCTCGTCCACTGTGGGCCCTATGCACGGAAAACGGCCCAGGGGCGTACATAAGCCCCACACTCGGCACCCCCACACTCAGCGCAACTACGCGCCGGCCCGCCGCGCACGGAAGAGTTTCACCTCGTCCTGGATGCCCTTGAGCCGACGCGCCTTAGCGAACGACCAGCTGAACTGCGGGTCATCGCCGATCTGCTCACGGGCCGCCTCGGAGACCAGGACCGAGCCGGGCCGCGCCACCGAGGTCACGCGGCTGGCCAGATTCACCGGACTGCCGAACCAGTCGCCGGCACGGCTGACCGCCGGCCCATGGGAGACACCCACCCGCAGTCGCGGTAGCTCCTGATCGGCGTCGGTGGCCTCGACGAGCGTCAGCATCGCGTCGAGCAGTGCCGCGGTATCGGCCGACACCAGCATCACGGCGTCACCAATCGTCTTGATGAACCGGACCGGCGGCACAGCCACCTCGCGGGCGACGTCGCCCAGACGGTTGGCGAGGTGTTCGAGTTCCTCCGGCGGCACCATCTCACCGAGCCGGGTGAACCCGACGAGATCGGCGAAGGACACGGCGACCATCCGCGCGCCGGGCAGGGGCGCGCCCGTGGCGCGCTCGTTGGCGTTGACCGCTTCGGTCTCCATCGCGTGCCGCAACTGCAGCATCAGCATGTCCTGGACCATCGGGCCCAGCAGCGGCGCCGCGGCGCTGACCAGGGCCTGCGCCCCTTGGGCCATCTCGAGTTCGGTGGTTCCGGGGCGCAACATCGTCGTCGCAACGGCGGTGTGGCGCATCGCCTCGGCGGCGCGCGAAAGCCCTTCCGCCAGAAGCCGAACCACCGTGAGCAACTGATCGGGGTCGATACCCAGGCTCAGGAACTTCTTGATGTGGATCGCCGATTCCGCGTCTGGCCGCAGATACACCTGCGCGTCCGGATCATCGACCGTCGCCAGCCCACTGGCGCGCTGGAAGCGCATCAGCTGGTCGATGTCCAGACCGGTACTCTCGCTGATCTGGCGCGCCGAGAGCCGGGTGCCGTCGTCGCCGACGATGCGGCGGGCCGGCAACAGCACCGGGGCGAAGGATGCGCCGATCTCTTCGGCGGTGATGCCCTGGCCGAGCAACCAGGCGACCAACTCGGCCCGCTCGGCGCGGGCCTGCCCGGTCAGTCCGTCGAGCAGTCCCGACGATTCGATGGACTCGGGGCCGGGATGTTGCGTCACCGCCTCAACGTATACCGTCAGTACCGATGTCACGATCGCCACTGTTGCGCGGACTGGCGCCGATCGTGGGCGCAGAACCCCGATTGCTCATCCTGGGCAATATGCCCAGCGCCATGTCATTGTCGAGCGGCCAGTACTACGGCAATCCGCGAAACGTCTTCTGGCGCATCACCGCGGAGGTGTACGGGTTCGATTCCGGCGGATCTTACGGCGAGCGGACCGAGGCCCTAAGCAGCAACCGGGTCGCCGTCTGGGATGTACTGCGCAGTTGCCGGCGGGTGGGCAGTCTGGACTCGGCAGTCGAGCCGGACAGCATGGTGGCCAACAACTTCGAAGCGTTCTTCGCCGCACATGTGTCGATCGAACGGGTCTGCTTCAACGGCGCTGCCGCACAACAGAACTTCACCCGGCTGGTCGGCGCGTTTCCCGCATGGGCCGGTATCGGCTTCGTACGTCTGCCCTCGACCAGCCCGGCGCACACCATGAGCTTTGCCGACAAGCTGACTGCCTGGCGCGAAGGACTGCGGCTACCGCAGGCACCCTAGGGTCAATCCGGCGCGGTACTACAACCGGTCGCTACTGCCGTTCACCGCGGTCATCGCCGCGGCGATTGCCCGACGCACCGTCGGCTCGTGGGGCGGGCGCCCCCAGCCCGGTGCGCCGGCAAGCTCGGCGACCCCCAGCAGGGCGGCGCCCACGACGGGCGGTTGGTCAGGGATGGTGATTCGCACCGCGGGACACACCTGCGTCAGGCCGGCGGTGATGTCGGCCAGCAGCAACGGGTCGCGCGCGGCGAGGATGCCCCCGCCGAGAATAACCTCGCAGCTCTGATCGCTCAGGTGAAGGGCGGTGATCGCGACCCGGGCCATCGTGACCACCTCGGCGGCTTGTTTGTGCACCAGATCCAGCGCGTGCTGATCTCCTTGGGCGGCGACCTGGAAAAGCAGCGGCACCACCTCATGCATCCGGTCGGCCGGAATCCGGTTGGTGCTCAGCGCGATCCCCGCGTCGACCGCGGTCGGGGTGTCGAAGTGGTCGGCGATGGCAGCGCTGAGCGCGGTCTGTGGCCCGCGCCCGTCCTCGCCCCGGCAGGCCAGGAAGATCGCCGCGGCGGCTAAGGCACGACCACCGCCCCAGTCGCCGGTCAGTTCGCCCAACGCGGGGAACCGCACCTGCCGGCCGTCTGTGCCGACCCCGATGCAGTTGATCCCGGCTCCGCACACCACCGCCACCCCGGCCGCCCCCGATCCTCCCGACCGCAGCAGCGCCAACATGTCGTTGCCGACCACCACCCGCTCGGACAACCCCGCGGCTCGCAAGTAATCAGCGTAGAAGGCCTCCTGCTCTGCGAAATCAGCATTAGCCAGATAGGCCGCGACCAGCGCGACGGACGGCTGCCCGCACTCGCCGATCACCGCCTGGATACCGACGGCCAGCCGATCCAGTTCGACCTCCACACCGTCGTCGTGCGGTCTGAACCCACCCTGGCGGCGGTAGCCGGCAACCGTACCGTCGGGTGCGAGCACCAGGACGTCGGTCTTGGAGTTGCCGGCATCTACCGCGACCAGGTGCCCTTGGCGCGACGTCAGCGGGTCCACCGAAGGTACGCCTTGTTCTCGGCAATCAGCCTGTCCGCCAAGGTGTTCGCAGCATCCCATTGGCCGATGAGCGGGTGCGCGAGCAGTGCGTGGACCACGCGGTCGCGACCACCGTGCAGGGCCGCCTCTAGCGCCAGTCGCTCGTAGCCTGCGGTGTGACCGATCAAGCCGGCCAGGTCCGGGGCCACCGGGTCGAGTCTGACCGGGCTCGCCCCGTCCGCGGTGATGGTCGCCGGAACCTCGATCACCATGTCCGGCGGCAGGAACGGCAGGGTGTCACCGTTGACAGTGTTGACCACCTGCACATCGCCGCGGCCGTTGACCAGTGAGGCGACCAGTCCAATGGCGGCCTCGGAATAGTAGGCGCCGCCGCGTTGCGCGAGGATGTCCGGCTTGCGATCCAAGCCGGGATCGGAGTACATGGCCAGGAGTTCGTCCTCAATGGCGGCGACCGCCTTCGCCCGAGGCACGCTGCCGCGCAGCTCGTCGACCACACGGTCGTGCTGATAGAAGTAGCGCAGGTAGTAGGACGGCACGCTGCCCAACAGGCTCAGTAGCTCGGCGGGCAGCTCCAGATGCTCGGCGATCGCGTCGAGGTGGTCGGCCAGCAGCGCCGGCAGTACGTCGCTGCCGGTGTCGAACGGAGCACCCGCCTCGGGCAGCACCCGCACCGCGCGCTCCCACGTCAGGTGGTTGAGTCCGACGTGGTCCAGACTCACCCGATCCGGTGTGACGCCGAGGAATTCGGCGAACTTGCGCTGCAGGCCGATGGCGACGTTGCACAGGCCGACGGCCTTGTGCCCGGCTTGCAGCAGCGCCCGGGTGACGATGCCGACAGGATTGGTGAAGTCGACGATCCAGGCATCGGGGTTGACCGACCGTACCTGCTCGGCGATGTCGAGAACCACCGGGACGGTGCGCAACGCCTTGGCGAAACCTCCTGCGCCGGTTGTCTCTTGCCCTACGCAACCGCACTCCAGCGGCCATGTTTCGTCGCGCTCACGCGCGGCTTGGCCGCCGATGCGAAGCTGCATCAGCACGGCGACCGCCCCGTCGGCGGCCTCGGCGACCTCGGTCGAACCCCGAACGAGTGTCGGGGTGCCATATCTGGTCAGGATCCGCTGGGATACCGCGGCGAGCAACTCGCGGCGATCCTTGGCCGGGTCGACCAGAACGACCTCGGTGATCGGGAGATCCCGGTGAAGTCGGGCGATACCGTCGATCAGTTCGGGGGTGTAGGTGGAACCACCACCGACCACCACGATCTTCATGAAATGCTCCTTGTACCAGAACCATATTCGAGCGCCACCCCGGGACTCGGACGGTTTTGTCCAGCCACCAATCGCCCCGCATGACCCGCACGATTAGAAAGTAGTTTTCCAATAAATTAGCCCCGCGGTGGGGTGCGGTCAAGTGGGCGGGGAGCCGCTCGGCCTCAGAAGCGCGCGAGGTTCGCCCACGCCCGTACCACACCGGCCGCCAGGCATCCGTCGACCACACCAGCTTCACCCAGCGCACTGACCCGCAGCTCCGGTATCACCGGTGAAATCTGGCCGAGTTCGGCTTTGACGCGTTCGGCGAACCCATTCGCCCGGCCGATGCCGCCACCGATGACCACCAACTCCGGATCGGCCACCGCGACCACCGAGCAGATCGCCTTGGCCACCATGATGGCCTCGTTGGCCACCACCTTCTCGGCACGGGCATCGCCCTTGCTTGCCGCCGCGAAGACCCGCTCAGCGGAGATCACTCCAGTCATACCCGCGCGGCGCGCCGCCCGGACCACCCCGGCGGCCGAGGCCGATGCTTCCAGCCGCCCGCGGCGACGAGCGTCGCGTTCGTCGGTACTGCTGGCGTCGACCAAAGGCAGATAACCGATTTCACCGGCGACGCGGTGTGCCCCACGGTGCAGTTTCCCGTCCAGGATCAACCCCATGCCGATGCCGGTCCCGACCGATACGAAAGCGAAGCTCTGCACGTCCCGGCCGTGCCCGAGCGCCTGTTCAGCCAGTGCCGACGCGTTCACGTCGTTCTCGAACATGACATTCTGGCCGAACTCGGCCCGCAGCTCCCGCACCACCGACGGATGCCCCCAGCCGGAGAGCACACTGGCCAGCCGGATGGCGTCATTGTCGGCGTCGAAGATGCCGGGCGTACCGATCACCGTCTGGGTGATGGCCTGACGAGACAGGTTCGCCATCTTGGCCAGCTCGGCACGCAACTTCACCAACTCACGAATGGCCGCGCGGCTGCCGCCGGTCGGCGCTTTGACCTCGCACCTGGCCAGCGGCTGACCGGTGAGGTCGCACACCGCGCCACGCAGGTAGCGGTGGCCGACGTCCAGGGCGAGCACGTGCCCGGCGTCCGGCGAGAACTCGTAGAGCTGCGCAGACGGACCGGGGACCCCCACCCGGTGGCCGCTGATCCGCACCAGCCCAGCATCCGTGAGTACCGACAGTGCCGCCGACACAGTGGGTTTGGACAGCCCGGTGAGCTCGGCGAGCTCGGCGCGGGAGAGCTGCCCGCCGGCCCGCAGATGGTCGACCAGAAGCTGTTCGTTCATCGCCTTGATCGACCGGCGCCGTCCCGGCCCCTGCACTACGTCCACCACACGGTGCCCTCCTTCGCTACTCGACGTCCGGCACATAGGGTAGCGATTCTTCAACACTGCCAGACGACTTCGGCATCTGACGACACGCCGACGCCGGTGAATCGCAGTGAGCGAATGCTCGTTTCGGTTGCAGGTAGTTAATTGGAAGAGTACTTTCCTTCCAATCGGATCCTACCCATGGAGTCAATTGATGCCAGCACCGGTGATCGTCGCCTTCGACTTCGGCGGCACCAAGACCGGCGTCGCGGTGTGCGAACCCGACGGCACCCAGTTGGACACTGCGGCCGTGCCGGTCTCTGCGAGCGCTGGTGCGCAGCATAATCTGCACGGCGCCATCGAACGTGTGCGGGCGATGTTGGCCGCGTCCGCCCGGGGTCGCCCGATCGCCGGGGTCGGGGCCGCCACGTTCGGGATCCCTATGTCGACCGGGATCGCGCTCGCCACCGCCGTCGACGGCTGGGCCGAGCTGGCGCTGGAGTCGGAGCTACGCGTCGCCTTCCCGGACGCTACGGTATCGGTCGCCAACGACGTGAAGGCCGCCGCCGCGGCCGAGGTCACCTTCGGCCGGCTGGCCGGCTGCGATCCGGGGATCTACCTCAATCTCGGTACCGGCCTGGCCGCCGCGATCGTCGTCGACGGGACCGTGCTCAACGGACGCCACGGCGCATCCGGCGAGATCGGTTACAACCTACGGTCCCGGGAGGCGATCGATCGCCCCGATGACCGCACGATCTTGGAGGACTTCGTCTCCGGCGGCGCGCTGTCGCGTCGTGGCGAGGTCCTCTTCGGACGTCCCGTTTCCGCCGCGGAGGTGTTGTCGGTGGCCGCGACGGATCACCGGATCCGTTATCTGGTCGACGATTTCGTCGGTGAGCTGGCGTTCCATCTGGTCAATCTGGCCAACGCCGTCGATCCGCAGCGGATCGTTTTCGGCGGTGGGATGACCGCAGCCTGGCAGCTGCTGCATCCCGCCCTGCGCGCCGCGCTCGACGCGGCAGTCCCCTATCCGCCGGAGTTGGTTCAGGCAGCTTTCCCAGATACCGCTGCTCTGATCGGCGCCATTGCACTGGGCACCAGGGCGGCGACGTCGCCGCCCGCCGCCCAGGCCAGCCACAACCACTGATCACGAATTCCCAACCTAGGAAGACAGAGCCAATGCGCCCATCACCCGTCCGTCGCGGTCTGGTAGCCCTTGCCGTCGCCGGTGTTGCGTTGTCGGGTTGTTCCACCAGCGGCACCACCTCGACCACCGGTTCACCAACGGGTTCGCAGCCCTCCGGCCCCACCGGGGTGCCGACCGGTAGCCACAAACAAGGCGGCCAGCTCACCATAGTCAACGTGACCGGGCAGACTTGGGGCTGCGCGTTCAACCCCTTCAATCCGTCGGTCAACCAACAGTCGCAGGGCTTCGTCTACGAGCCACTGGTGTTCGTGAACATCCTCAACAACGAGGCCGAGACACCGTTGCTGGCCAGTAGCTACGCCTGGGCACCCGATGGCAAGTCCATCGAGTTCGTCATTCGAGACGGGGTGAAGTGGAGCGACGGCCAGCCGCTGACCGCCAAGGACGTCGAGTTCACCTTCAACCTGCTCAAGCAGTCCCCGGCCCTGGATTCCTTCGCGCTGTGGACCGGCGCCGGTCTGCAGAGCGTGACCGCCGACGGCAACAAGGTGACGATGCAGTTCGCCGCGCCGGCCAAGTCCTACTTCTTCAACTTCGCCAACCAAGTGCCCATCGTTCCCCAACACATCTGGTCCACCGGCGACGCGGCCGCCCACCCCGACACCTGGAACGACGAAAAGCCTATTGGCACAGGTCCTTTCACGGTCAACAACTGCAATCCGAACAACATCGAGTTCACCGCGAACCCGAGCTACTGGCAGCCCGGCAAACCGTTCATCCAGAAGGTCGAATACCCCGCCTACCTCGACAACGGCCCGGCGAACCTGGATCTGGCCACCGGCAAGGGACAGTGGGGCAGCCAGTTCATCCCGAACATCAAGACGTTCTACCTGGACCGTTCACCGGACAACCGCACCTGGTCGCCGCCGGTCACCAACCTGTCGCTGTATCCGAACCTCGACCCGTCACGGCCGGCGACCAGCAAGCTCGAAGTGCGGCAGGCGATCGCGATGGCGCTCGACCGTTCGAAGGTCGCGACCGTCGGTGAAGGCGGGCAGCAGCCGCCGGCCAACCAGACCGGCATCGTCACCCCGACGTTCGACAAGTACTTCGACTCCGCCGCACTGGCCAAGGCCGGCTACGACAAGCCGAACCCGGACAAAGCCAAGCAGTTGCTGGCCGCCGCCGGTTACGGTCCGGATCATCCGTTGGACCTCAGCGTCATCACGATCACCGGCTATACCGACTGGGACGCCTCGCTGATGGTCGTCAAGCATCAGCTGGCTGATGTCGGGATCAACCTCACCGTTCAGGATCTGGCCCAGGAGACCTTCAACGACAAGCTCTACAACGGCGACTTCGACCTGGCTTACTTCGGGCCGGCCGGCGGACCGACACCCTACTACGAGATGCGGCTGAACCTGTACTCGAAGAACAGTGCGCCGATCGGAAAGCCCGCCAGCTCCAACTACTCCCGCTACAACAACCCGGACGTCGACAAGTTGCTCGACCAGTACCCGCTGGCCGACAGCGCGGCGCAGGTGGACATCGTCAAGCAGCTCGGCGAGGCGATGCTGCGCGACGTACCGGTCATCCCCGTCACCGAGAGCGTGGACTGGTTCCAGTACAACACCAAGGACATCGACGGCTGGCCGACGGAGGCCAACCCCTACGCTCAGCCGGGCGCCTTCAACATTCCCGACAACGGAATCGTGTTGACGTCGATCTGGTCGAAGTCCGCTCAGGGCTGAGATGAGACGACGATGAATACCGAGGAGCTGGCCGGGTGAGATATCTGCTGCGTCGTCTCGGCTTCTTCGTGATCACCCTGTGGGTGGCGCTGACGCTCAACTTCTTCATTCCGCGGATGATGCCGGGAAACCCCGTCGACGCGCTGCGCACTCGCACCCATGGCCGACTGTCCACCGATGCGTTGCAACAGCTGCTGACGTCGTTCGGCTACAAACCGGATGCGAATGTCTTCGGCCAGTATCTGGACTACTTGGGCAACATGTTCACGGGTCGGTGGGGGGTATCGGTCGGCGCCAACCTCGGCCAACCGATCACCCAGATCATCGCCCAGGCCTTACCCTGGACCGTCGGTCTGGTCGGGGTGTCCACGGTGGTCGCCTTTGCATTCGGCACCCTGATCGGCGCAGTGGCGGGTTGGCGGCGCGGTGGGGTGCTCGACTCGGTGCTGCCCACGGTTTTCGTGATCACCTCAGCACTGCCCTACTTCTGGGTCGCGCTGCTGCTGATTCTGGTGTTCTCGGTCTCGACGGGTGGTTGGCTGCCCCACGATTTCAACTACGACTCGAACCTCACCCCGGGCTGGAGCGGGCCGTTCATCCTCAGCGTCCTGGTACACGCGGTCCTGCCCGCCTCGACGATCGTGATCACCGCGGTCGGCGGGTGGGTGCTGACGATGCGCAACAACATGATCACCACGTTGTCGGAGGACTACATCCGGATGGCCCGGGCCAAGGGACTGTCCGGCTGGAAGATCATGACCGGCTACGGCGCCCGAAATGCGGTACTGCCCAACTTGTCCGGATTCGCGATGTCACTGGGCTTCGTCGTTTCCGGCGCCATCCTGGTCGAATACGTCTTCAACTATCCGGGACTGGGCTATCTGCTCTACAACGCGGTGCAGAATACCGACTACCCGCTAATGCAGACATTGTTCATGTTGTTCACCGTCGCCGTCCTGGTGGCGGTACTGGTATGCGATTTCGCCATCGTTGCTCTAGATCCGCGTGCCAGGGCCAAGGCGTGAGGAGGCCGACACGATGAGTGTGGTGGTTCCCGCCGCGACAGCGGCGCCCGACGAAGCTCTCGCGCAGGCGAGGCGCAAAGGCGGGTTCTGGCGGTCACTGGTGCGCAACCCGAAAGCCGTGGCCGGAATCGTCATCTTCCTGATCTTCACGGCGATGGCGGTGTGGCCAGGACTGTTCACCTCCATCGGCGACCCGAACGCACTGGACTTCGCCCCCGCCCAACCGCCTTCCGGTGACCACATTTTGGGCACAACCGCGCTGGGGCAGGACATCTGGGGTCAACTGGTGTTCGGCGCCAGACAGTCTCTGATCGTGGCGCTGGTTGCCGGCGGTTGCGCGACGGCGCTGTCGGTGCTCGTCGGCGTCAGCGCCGCCTACCTGGGCGGGATCGTCGACGACATCCTGTCACTGTTGACCAACGTCATCCTGGTGATCCCGGCCTTCCCGCTGATCATCATCTTCGCCAAGTACGCCGGCCAGGGCGGCCTGCCGGTCATTCTGCTCGTCCTCATCATCACGGGCTGGTCGTACGGCGCCAACCAACTCCGGGCGCAAGCACTTTCACTGCGCAATCGGGACTTCCTGGAAGCGGCCCGGGTACGCGGTGAGCGTCGGTCCTACATCATCCTCGCCGAGGTGTTGCCAAACCTGGCCTCGCTCATCGTCGCCACCTTCCTCGGTGCCGCATTGTATTCGGTGCTGACCGCCGCCGGTCTGCAGTTCCTCGGGCTCGGGGATCCGAACACCACGAGCTGGGGCACAATGCTCTACTGGTCGCAGAACCAGCAAGCCCTAATGACCGGAATGCCGTTGTGGTCCATCGCTCCTGGGTTGTGCGTGGCCCTGCTGGGTGCCTCATTCGCATTGATCAACTACGCCTTCGACGAGATCAGCAATCCGGCGTTGCGACCGGTCAGAAAGAAGCGCTTGCGAAGCTCGGGCAAAGCGGGTGGCGATGACTGAGATCTCGGGGGTCTCGGCGCCGCTGCTTTCGGTCAGGCAGCTGTCGGTGGCTTACGGCACGCCCTCCGGCCCGGTCACCGCGGTGGACAAGGTCGAGTTCGACGTGCGTCGCGGTGAGTTCGTCGGGGTGGTCGGCGAGTCCGGCTGCGGCAAGTCGACGATGTTGTTCGGCATCGCCCGGTTGCTCACCGAGCCGGCCGAGATCGTCGGCGGCAGCGTGCTGTTCAACGGGCGCAACCTCGTCACCATGACCCAGCGGCAACTGAATGTGTTGCGCTGGAAGGACTACTCGGTGGTCATGCAGAGCGCGATGAATGCGCTCAACCCGGTCACCTCCATCGCCGCGCAGTTCGACGACGCGCTGGACGCCCACGCCACGATGTCCAAGCGGGCCAAGTTGGAGCGGTCCCGCGAGGTGCTGGATCTGGTGGGCATCGACCCGGCCCACCTGTCCAGCTATCCCCACCAGCTCTCTGGCGGGATGCGACAACGAGCGATGATCGCAATGGCGTTGCTGTTCACCCCCGAGTTGATCATCATGGACGAGCCGACGTCCGCGTTGGACGTCGTCGCCCAACGGTCGCTGATGATGCAGATCAAAGATCTGCAGCGGCGCCTGGGTTTCGCAGTCGTGTTCGTCACCCATGACATGTCGCTGGTCAGCCACTTCTCCGACCGCCTGCTGGTGATGTATGCCGGGCAGGTGGTCGAGGACGGACCCACCCGTCAGGTATTCGACAGCCCGGCGCATCCCTACAGCAGGGGCCTGCTGGAGGCATTTCCCTCGATCCGGGGGCCGCGGGTGCCGCTGCTCGGAATTCCCGGCAGTCCGCCGTCGATGTCCCGGCTGCCCAGCGGGTGCCGGTTCCAGCCGCGCTGCCCGGTGGCCGTCGAGGACTGCCTCGATGTGCAGCCCCCGCTGCTGCCCTCCGGACCACCCGGGCACTCGACAGCCCGCTGTCTGCTGCTTGACCCGATCCATCGGCGCGGGGGCGAACAATGACCAGTCCGGATACCACCCCGTTGTTGCAGACGCGCGGCCTGACAAAACATTTCAAAATCGGTGGTGGACTCTTCCGCAAGACACTGCACGCCGTCGACGACGTGAACCTCACCGTCGCGGACCGAGAGATCGTCGCCCTGGTCGGTGAGAGCGGGAGCGGCAAGAGCACCGTTGCCCGGCTACTGGCCGGGGCGCACCGGCCGACGGCCGGCGACATCCTGTTCCAGGGTCGGCCGGTGTCGGAGATGAAGGGGCGCAAGCAGTTACTGGACTACCACCGCGCGGTGCCGATGGTGTTCCAGGACCCGTTCTCGTCGCTGAATCCCGCCTACCGGGTCTCGCACGGGATTGACCGCTGCCTTCGGCTGCATCGCCCCGAGTTGACCGCGGCGCAGCGCCAGGTCGAGTCCGAGCGGGTGGTGGAGGCCGTCGGGCTGCGCCCCGCCCGGGACGTGCTGGAGCGCTATCCACACGAACTGTCCGGTGGGCAGCGCCAACGCATCGGTTTCGCTCAGGCGCTGTCGTGCCGCCCGAGGCTGATCGTCGCCGACGAGCCGGTCTCGATGCTGGACGTCTCGATCCGCATCGGGCTGCTCAACGTGATGGCCGACTTGCGGTCCGAACTGGGGGTGTCGATTCTCTATATCACCCACGACATCGCCAGTGCGCGTTACATCTCCGATCGCATACTGGTGATGTACGGCGGACATGTGGTCGAATCCGGGCCCACTGAGCAGGTGCTCTCGGCACCCGCCCATCCGTACACCCAGCTACTGCTGTCGGCTGTTCCCGATCCGCGGGCACCGCTGCCCGAAGCCGTCGAGGCCGACCGAGGTGAGCCGCCCAGGGTGATCGACCCGCCGCCCGGCTGCCGGTTCCGCCACCGCTGCCCGGTAGCCATCGACCGTTGCGCGTCCAGCGAGCCGGCATTGCTGCCGCTGGCCGACGGGCAGTCGGCCGCCTGTCATGTCCGGGCCGGTGTGTGAGGGCTCAGGAGACCGGCGGCCGCCGATGCGCCCACGGCCGAACCGTCTCGATCTGATGGCTCAGCGACAGCAGGGTGGCCTCGTCGGAGGGCCGGCCGACCAGTTGCACCGACACCGGCAGGCCATCGCCGTCGAGTCCCCAGGGAACGACGGCGGCAGGCTGGCCGGTCGCGTTGAATATCGCCTGGAACGGCACTCGGGAGGCCACCATGGCCAGTGTCGTCACCCCTCCGCGGTGCTGGTACTGCCCGATGCGCGACGGACCCGTCGCCGTGCCAGGGGTGACCAGAACGTCGACGTCGTCGAAGATCGACTGGACCCGGGCCGACAGCGCCGGTTCCGCGGCGCGGATCCGGGCAATGCGGGCATCCGAGATCAGCCGGCCGAGCCGGGCGATGCCCTTGGTCCGGGGTTCGAGTCGCTCGGCGTGCGGTAGGGCCGTGACATCGTCGTAGGCGCCGCGCCACATCCGCGGCAGCACATGGCCGTACACCGCCCAGGCCGGATAGTCCGGATCGCGCCAGAACACCTCGTGACCGAGGTCGCGCAGCAGCGCCTCCAGGCCGTCGAGGGCGGACTGTTGAGCTCGTCCGACCCGGCCCACCATTGTCGGAGGGAGCTTGGTGCTCAGCGCAATCCGCAACCGGCCCGGCTCGCGTCCCGCGGCCGCGACGAAGCCGCCCGGCGATCCGGGCTGCGCGGTCGTCGCGTCGAGGAACAGCGCGGCGTCCTCGACGGTCCGGGTCATCGGACCGTTGACGCTCAGGCCGCACCAGGCGCCGTCGTGGGGCGCCATCGGCACGCGGTCACGCTGCGGCTTGATCCCGAACAGCCCGCACCACGTCGACGGAATGCGGATCGACCCGGCGCCGTCGGAGCCCAGCGCCATCGGGGCCAGACCGGCGGCCACCGCCGCTCCGCTGCCGCCACTGCTGCCGCCCGGCGTGCGCGCCAGATCCCAGGGATTGTGCGTCGCGCCGAAGGCGACCGTCTCGGTGAACGGCCACAGCATCATCTCCGGGACCGCCGTCTTGCCCAGGATCACCGCCCCGGCCTCGCGCAGCCGACGTACCACCTCGGCGTCGGCCGTCGGCGCCAGACCGTAGGCGCTGCTGCCGTAGCAGGTGAACTCGTCGGCGACGTCGACGTCGTCCTTGATCGCGACCGGCACACCGAGCAGAGGTTTGCGCTGCCCGGCGGCGAGCAGCTCCTGGGCAGCGGCAGCCTCCCGGCGTGCGCGTTCAGTGAAGACCACCCGGTAGGCGCGCAACTCGCGGTCGACGCGCGCGATCCGCTCGAGGTAGAGCTCCAGCAGAGCCGGTGCGGTGATGGTTCCGTTGACGAGCATGCGCGCCTGTTCGGCGGCGCCGGCGAAGGCGATGTCGGTGGAGTCCATCTGCGGCAGCGTAGCGCTGTAACGGGCCGCGGTTCGCGCCACACTGACATCGAGGACGGCAACACGGCAGACGATGGCCTGCGCCCAGCTGGTGAAATTGCTCAGTGACTACTACGCGGGCGCCCTGGACACGCTGACGGCGGCTCGCGTCCGGTGGCACCTGAATGCTGTGCCGGGGCTACCGCAGCCAGCTGGCCCAGTTGCGCACCACCATCGCCGCCGTCGGGCGGATCACCGAGGAGGACGTCGACCCAGCACTGCGAACGCGCCTGCTGGCGGTGTTCCGCGACTGGCGCTGACCCGACCACCGACTACGGTGGCGGGATGGCTTGTGTGTTCTGCGAGATCGTCGCCGGCACCGCGCCGGCGATCCGGGTCTACGAGGACGACAACTTCCTGGGGATCCTCGACATCCGTCCGTTCACCCGCGGGCACACGCTGGTGGTGCCCAAGCGCCACAGCGTGGACCTGACCGACACCCCCGCCGAGACATTGGCCGGGATGCTGGCCGTGGGCCAGCGAATCGCGCAGGCGACGCGGGCATCGGGGCTGGGCGCGACGGGCAACAACATCGCCATCAACGACGGCAAGTCGGCCATGCAGACGGTCTTTCACATCCACCTGCATGTGATCCCCCGTCGCGACGGCGACAAGCTGTCCTTCGCCAGGGGGATGCTGCTGCGCCGCGACCCCGACCGCGAGGGCACCGGGGCGATCCTGCGCGCCGCACTGACCCAACTCGACACGACCGGATGAGGACTTGAGATGACGTCGCTGGCCGACAAGGCACTGCTGCAGTTCGTGAAGGTGCACGACGCCGTCTACCAGCGCAGCCACGGGTGGATCGGGCACCGGATTCCCGGCGCCCCGCCGTCGCTGATGCTGCACACTATCGGCGCCAAAACCGGTGCGCCGCGCACCAATTCGCTCGCCTACTACCGCGACGGCGAGGACTACCTGGTGGTCGCGTCCAACGGCGGGGCCGACCGCAATCCGGGTTGGTACCACAATCTGCGCGCGAACCCCGACATCGAGATCAACCTCGGTCCGCGCCGAGTACCGGTCACCGCGCGCATCGTGGCGCCCGACGACCCGGACTACGCACGGCTGTGGAGTATCTGCGACTCGAACAACTCCGGGCGCTATGCCGCATACCAAGCGGCAACCACCCGCCCGATTCCGGTCATCCGCCTGACGCGGCGCTGAACGCTCCCCGCCACGGGTCTAGAAAAGCTCTTTGGCCAACAGCTCCAGCGTCGCCTCACGGTCCGGTGCGGTCGCCGGATCGGTCCCCCGGTGCGCCGAGGCGACCGGGCTCACCATCACCTCGTCGACGTCGAACTCCGCCGCGATGGCGCGGATACGGTCGGCTGCCTCGGCCGGCGCGCCGACGACGGTCTTGGCCCGCCCGGCCGCGATGATCGCCTCGGCTTGCGGGTGCATGGTCAGGGCAGCCGCGTCCTCGACCAGGTCGACCGCACTCAGCGGCTGACCGGTGCGCAGCCGGGCCATCATCTGCAGGTTCGGCAGCAGCAGTGCTTCAGCCTCGGCGCGGGTCGGGGCGACGACGGCGTTGACCGTCATGAACGTGACCGGCTCGGCGGCCACCTCCGAGGGCCGGAACTCCGACCGGTACACCTCCAGCGCCTCGGCGGTGCCCTGCCCGGAAAAGTGGTGGGCGAACACGTAGGGCAGGCCCTTGGCGGCCGCCAGATGCGCCGAATACATCGAGGAGCCCAGCAGCCACAGCCGCGGCTCCCCCACCGCACTCGGCGTGGCCTTAAGGATGTAGTCCTGGCCGCGGATCGGGATGCGCACCCCGCGTGCGCTCATCAGCGCCGCGACGTCGTCGAGGTACTGCGGAAAGTTCTCGACATCGGAATCGTCACGAGAACCCCGCAGCATGATCGAGGTCACCGGATCCGAACCCGGGGCCCGTCCGATACCCATATCGATGCGGCCTGGCGCGGCGGCCTCCAGCAGCGCGAACTGCTCGGCGACGGCCAGCGGCGCGTGGTTGGGCAGCATCACCCCGCCCGAGCCGAGTCGTATGTGTGACGTCTGGGCGGCAAGGTAGGCGATCAACACTGGCGGGCTGGTGGCCGCGACCGCGGGCATGTTGTGGTGCTCGGCCAGCCAATATCGGGTGTAGCCCAGCCGGTCGGCGCTCTGGGCGAGGCGCACGGTCGCCGCCAGTGCATCGGCGGTGGTCTGGTCGGTGCGAACCGGGACGAGGTCGAGGACGGAAAGCCGCATAGCAGTCGCAACGATACGGGCGGGCGCATCCTTCCCCGCTCAGCCGCGCAACCCCGCCCGCCTCCTGGCGTCGGTGATGACGTCGTCGAGCATCGCCGGCGTGAGCCGGCCGGTGAACATGTTCTGCTGACTCGGGTGATAACAGCCGATGAGCTGTCGGCCCGACGTCAACTCGGCGACCACACCGTGCCCGAACTTCGGCTTGACGCCGCGGGGCAGATCATCGGCCAGCAACCGCAGCGCGGCCTGCCAGGCGAACCCGCCGAGCGTCACGATGACCCGGACAGAGGGGGCGATCAGTCGCCACTCCGCGGTCAGCCACGGCTCACACGTCGCGCGCTCGTCCGGTGTCGGCGCATTACCAGGTGGAGCGCACCGCACCGCGGCGAGTACCCGAATGCCCTTGGTGCCCAACCCGTCCGCGGCGTCGATGCTGACCGGTGAATTCACCAGCCCGGCCCGGTGCAGTGCGGCGAAGAGCTGATCGCCCGACCGGTCGCCGGTGAACACCCGGCCGGTCCGGTTGCCGCCGTGCGCGGCCGGCGCCAGCCCCAGGACGAGAATCTTGGGACGCCCCGAACCCCAGCCGGTGATGGGCCTGCCCCAGTACGGTTCACCGGCGAACGCGCGCCGTTTGGTGATCGCCACCTCCTCGCGCCAGGCCACCAGTCGCGGGCAGGCGCGGCACACACTGACCATGGCGTCGAGTCCGTCGAGGCCCGTCGCCGACGCCGCAAGCTCGGCCACTTCTCGGGCGTCGCCGGCCACCGGCGTCTCGGGCACCGCAGGATCGCCCGGCCACCCGACACCAGGCGGCACCGGCGATTGGAAGGCCACACCGGTGCGGGGATGGGCGTGTGCGGTCACCCGTCCACTGTGCACGCATAGGCTTCGCCGGTGCGCACCACCACGCGCCTTCCCGCGCTGCTGATCCTGTCCTCGACATTCCTGGCGGCCGGCGCCAACGGGATCTCCATGGTGGCATTTCCCTGGCTGGTGTTGCAGCGCACCGGAAGCGCGGTCGACGCCTCGATCGTCGCGGGCGCCGCGACCCTACCGCTGCTGTTCGCGACGTTGATCGCCGGAACGGCGGTCGACATCATCGGCCGGCGCCGGGTGGCGATGCTCTCCGACTTGCTGTCGGCCGCGTCGGTCGTCGCGATTCCAGTGCTGGTAATGGCGGTCGGTGCCGACGTGCTCACCACCGCAGTGCTCGCGGTGCTGGCGGCACTGGGCGCGTTGTTCGATCCGGCCGGAATGACCGCGCGCCAGGCCATGCTGCCCGAGGCCGCGGGCCGCGCGAACTGGACGCTAGACCACACCAACAGCCTCTACGAGGCGGTCTTCAACCTCGCCTACATCACCGGCCCCGGCGTCGGCGGTCTGCTCATCGCGACACTCGGTGGCGTCGACACGATGTGGGTCACCGCGGCGCTGTTCGTTCTGGCGATCCTGGCGATGGCGGTGCTGCGCCTGGAGGGCACCGGCCGGCCGGCCCGCGACACCCGCCCCGACAGCGTGGTCTCCGGCGTCATCGAAGGTCTGGCGTTCGTCTGGCGCAACCGGGTGCTGCGCACCCTGGGCCTCATCGATCTCGCCGTCACCGGGCTGTACCTGCCGATGGAGAGCGTGCTGTTCCCCAAGTACTTCACCGACCGCGACGAACCCGTGCAGCTGGGCTGGGTGCTGATGGCGCTGGCGGTCGGCGGGCTAGTCGGGGCGCTGAGTTGGAGCGTGCTGTCCCGGCTGGTCAGCAAGCGGACCACGGTGCTCACCGCGGTGTCGACATTCGGGGTGGCGGTCATGGTGATCTCGTTCCTGCCGCCGCTGCCGGTGATCCTGTCGTCCGCGGCGCTGGTCGGGCTGGTTTACGGGCCCATCGGACCGATCTACAACTCGGTCATGCAGACCCGCACCCCACAGCATCTGCGCGGGCGGGTGGTCGGGGTGATGACGTCGATGGCCTACGCCGCCGGTCCAATCGGTTTCGTCCTCGCCGGTCCGCTGGTCGACGCGTTCGGCCTGAAGGTGACATTCCTGGTGCTCGCGGTGCCGATTCTCGTGATCGCGGCGGCCTGTCCGTGGCTGGCGGCGCTTCGCGAACTCGACTCAGATACCGATGACCCCGAGGGGCGGCCGGCCCGCGCCTAGGATGGGCGCATGGCCGTGAGTGCCCTAGCCGAGCTGGCCGCTGAACTGCCCGACGGTGTCGTCGTCACCGACCCGGACATCCTGGCGTCCTATCGGCAGGACCGGGCCGCCGATCCCGCGGCCGGAACCCCGCTGGCCGTGGTCCGGCCCACCCGCACCGAGGAAGTCCAGATCGTCCTGCGCTGGGCGAGCACCCACCACGTCGCAGTCGTACCGCGCGGAGCCGGCACCGGGCTCTCCGGCGGCGCCACCGCGCTCGACGGCGGGATCGTGCTGTCGACGGAGAAGATGCGCGACATCACCATCGACCCGGTCACGCGCACCGCGGTGGTACAGCCCGGCCTGCTCAACGCCGAGGTGAAGAAGGCCGTCGCCGAGCACGGGCTGTGGTACCCACCGGACCCGTCGTCGTATGAGATCTGCAGCATCGGCGGCAACATCGCCACCAACGCCGGCGGCCTGTGCTGTGTAAAGTACGGCGTCACAACCGATTACGTGCTGGGCCTACAGGTCGTGCTGGCCGACGGGACGGCGGTGCGCCTCGGCGGTCCACGGCTCAAGGACGTCGCGGGACTGTCGTTGACCAAGTTGTTCGTCGGCAGCGAGGGCACGCTCGGCGTGGTCACCGAGGTGACACTGCGCCTGCTGCCACCGCAGCCGTCGGCCTGCACGGTGGTCGCGACGTTCGACTCGGTGGAGGCCGCGGCCGGCGCGGTCGTCACCATCACCGGCAAGATCCGGCCCTCGATGCTGGAGTTCATGGACGCCGTCGCGATCAACGCCGTCGAGGACAAGTTGCGGATGGGCTTGGACCGTTCGGCGGCGGCGATGATGGTGGCCGCCTCCGATGACCGCGGACCGGCTGGCGCCGAGGACGCCGAGTTCATGGCGCGGGTATTCACCGAAGCCGGTGCCACCGAGTGCTTTTCGACGCACGACCCGGCCGAGGGCGAGGCGTTCGTGGCGGCCCGGCGCTTCGCCATCCCCGCGGTGGAGGCCAAGGGCTCGCTGCTGCTCGAGGACGTGGGCGTGCCGCTGCCGGCGCTGGCCGAGCTGGTCGGCGGGGTGGCCAAGATCGCCGCCGACCGGGATCTGACGATTTCGGTGATCGCGCACGCCGGAGACGGGAACACCCACCCGCTGATCGTCTTCGACCCCGACGACGCCGCCATGGCGCAACGAGCGCAGCTGGCATTCGGCGAAATCATGGATCTCGCGGTGTCGCTGGGCGGCACCATCACCGGTGAGCATGGTGTCGGCCGGCTCAAGAAGCCTTGGCTAGCAGGTCAACTGGGGCCTGAAGCCATGGAGCTCACCCGCCGGATCAAGACCGCGCTTGACCCCGCGGGGATCCTCAATCCCGGTGCGGTGATCTAGAAAGTCCGCTCTGGCCCGCTCCGAAAGGAAGATTCGTGTCCGAAACCAAGATCACCGTCATCTACGACAATCCGACCGATCCGGACGAGTTCGAATCCGCCTATGTCGCGGCGCAACTGGAGGCCGCACGCCAGATTCCCGGCTACACCCGGTTCGAAGCGTCCAAGGTGTGGCCGAAGGAGGACGGCAGCCCGACGCCGGCGTACCGGATGATCGACCTGTACTACCCGGACTACGACGCCGCATGCCTGGCAGTGACGACGCCGGAAGCGGGCGCGTTCTTCAGCGCGATGGCGCAGCTGTCCACCGGCGGCGTACGGGTATTGATGTCTGACGTCGAGGTGCCCGCGTCTCGCTGAGTCGGAGCGGAATTGTAGGTTCCCGTGTCCAGTGTCATTCGAGGCGGCCGTGACCTGCTGCGACCTGGGGGTGTCCCAAACCTTCTCATAGGCAATTCGTCCCAGAGTTGTGTCATTTTTCGGGTTCGCGCCCAGAGCCCGGCACTACCGCCTTTCGGACAAGCCTGTCTCGTTTTTGAACAATGCCGATGACTGAGATCCTGTCTCAGCAGCGATGTTCATCTAGATGTGCGCGGAATCTCTGCATGCCGGGATATCTCTCGCCTAGAGGGGTGACGGTGAAGCCGGTCGCGGCGTAGAAACCAACTCCGTCAGCGTCCGTCTCTGCAACCAGCGGCAGGTCGGCGGCTCGGCGTACCTCCGTAAGAAGGCAACGTCCTAGCCCCGTCCGCCGCGCGGACTGGATTGTCGCGATATGCAGCAGGGTGATCGCGGATCCCCCCACCGTGTAGCCAACTGCTCCGACGGGCATGCCGCGATCCGTCGCGACAAGCAGCCTGACCGCCTGGTCATCTCGGTATCGGTCAACGGTCGCACGGATCTTCTGCGGGTCGTCGCCAATGGCCAACGTCACCAGATCCGCTACACCTAGCTCGTCGATGTCGGCTGCTCGTACGATCACTTCGCCTCGGCACAGCTCGGAAACGATTGCCTGCCATATCTCTGGATGGGTGTGCCAGAAGTTGTGCGGGACCCCTTTCACGTCGCGGAACTGTCCCCGTGGAACCAGCGCGGCGAGCTGGCGAAGCGGCCAATCGGGCCGAATGTCCTCACCTGCGGCCACGAACGTCATCGGAACACGGCTGTCGGCCAATTGCCGGAACAACTTCGGCTGGTGAATCCACTCGATGAACGATGCACTGAGTGATTCGTGCACAGCGGCATCCCACGCGATGACCAGGCTGTCTTCAATGTGGCGGTGCGCAGCGTAGGTCTGCGACCAGGTGCGGTCCTTATGCAACCCGTGTCCAGCGATTCCGACGACCGACGTCACGTGCTCAGGGTGATCCATTGCGTAGCGAACGCCTAGGTCTGATCCGAACGAGTGACCAAGCACTGTCCAGGAATCCACACCCACCGTCGCTCTGATCACTTCGAGATCAGCAATGGCTTGAGCGAGGCCATGGGCACCGCCGCCAGACCGGCCAACGCCCCGCGGCTCGGGAAACCACGCGCGTGTACCTGCTGGGGCCAAGCCGTCGTGTTCCAGATAATTCACACAGCCTGGGCCGCCCGATAACACCACCACATCGGGCCCGTCGCCCACCGCACCGACGTGCAGCTGCGTCCCATCGCTACAAGACACCGTCAACGACTCCACCCGACCAAGTCTGCCGTGCCGGACACTCGTCACCGGCCAGGTCGGAGAGGTCCGTCTCACTCCTGGAGATTCGAGGTCGATCAGATCCGCCCCGGCATGTCGGGAGGTTCTCTTATCTGAGTGCCTCCTCGGTCTGAGGGTGCCGGTGGCGATGGTAGTAGAGCGCTTCAGCCCGATCCGGCGTGAGGTCCTGGCAGTAGCCGTTGGGCCGCTGGCGGTTGTAGAAGGCTACCCATTCGGCGGTGGCCAGGGACAGCTCGGTGGCGCCGGGATAGAGCGGCTGGTGGTCGCCGAGTTCGGTCTTGTAGCTGCTGTTCACCGATTCGGCCAGAGCGTTGTCGAAACTATCGCCCACCGATCCCACTGACGGCAGGATGCCTTCGACGGACAACCGTTCAGTGAAGGCAATCGCGGCATATTGCGAGCCCGCGTCGCTGTGATGTATGAGCGACTCCAAAGAGTTCGCGCCGTAACGTTTTCGGGTGTCAATGGCGTGATTGATCGCATCGGTCACGAGCTTCTGGGTCATCTCGGTGGCCACCTTCCAGCCCACGATCTTGCGAGCGTAGACATCGGTGACGAAGGCCGTGTAGGCCCAGCCGGCCCGCGTTCGGCAATAGGTGAAATCGGCAACCCATAATCGGTCGGGCGCCTCGGCGGCGAACCGCCGAGCCACACGGTCCGGTGCCCGTGTAGCCGACGGGTCGGCGATGGTGGTGCGCACCCGGCGCCGATTGCAGGCACCGCGCCATCCCATCAATCCACGTCTTGCGGGCACCCAGAATCTTGTACAGCGCATTGGACGCACGGAGCCGGTAGATCGCGTCGATGATCTGCGCGTCGGCCCAATCGGCCTTCGAGGGGCCACCGCGGGCGCGGTGGGCGTAATACGTCGACGGGGCGATCGTGATCCCGTACTCGGATAAGACGGCGCACATCGACTCGACACCCCACTTGAGACCATCAGCGCCCACCCGCTGGTGCTGGTGGTCGCTGATGAACTCCACGACTACTGAGAGGGCCGGTCGAGTTCGGCGGCGAAGAAAACCGACGCCGCTTTCAAGATCGCATTGGCTCGCTTGAGTTCGGCATTCTCGCGGCGCAGCTTGCGAAACACCTCAGATTCCTCGCTGGTCTGCCCAGCCCGATCTCCGGCGTCGACCTCGGCCTGGCGGACCCATTTGCGCACCGTTTCAGCAGTCCCGACGCCCCCCCAGCAGGTCAGCGACCCGACCCATCGCCTCCCACTCCGAGGTCGTGTCGCTGCGCAGATCGGCCACCATCTGCACCGCCCGCTGCTTCAACTCGTCTGGATACCGGCGACGAAGTTGAGGTCAGAAGTCCTGACGTTCACAGATCCGTTCACAAGCCCAATGAAAACGGCTCCCGGAGTTACCTCCGGGAGCCGTTTTACCTAGTAGCGGGGACAGGATTCGAACCTGCGACCTCTGGGTTATGAGCCCAGCGAGCTACCGAGCTGCTCCACCCCGCGTCGGGTGAACGCAACGTTACCGAACACCAAGCAGTGGAACCAAATCGCGTGCTCAGAGGCTCGCGGAGGCACTCCAGCACCGCAGATACCGGCCAGAATCCCACTGGTGTGACGCACCCGGCACCCAGTTGAGCCCTATTCGCTTGCTTCTCGCAGCAGAAGTCGACAGGCTCGAAAGAGATGAAACGAAAACACGCCTCCCGCTGTGCAGCAGCATTGACGATTGCCGCTCTTGCCCTTGGAACCGCTGCCTGTGACACCCAATCCGGTGTCAGCTCAAGCACATCCGCCGCACCCAAGTCCGTCGTGTCCAGTGTGACGACCACCACAACCACGAGCGCCAAGCCGGCCGCCGCATCGGTGGACTACACCCGGTTGCTGTTGAAGGCGCGCGACATCTCCGGCACCGGCGACACCTACGTCGACCAACCGCCCACCGCGAATCCCGACACCCGCCCCGGCGCTGAGGTGCTGCTGGTCAACGAGGACCAAACCAAGGCCGTCAGCATTCTGCTCATCGCCCTCGACAACCCCGCCGCCGCCCCCTCGGCGCTGGCCGAGGCCCAGGCCAGCCTGACCAAGTCCGTTACCCCCGGCCCGCCGCGGTCCTCCCCCGTCGGCACCGGCGGCTCGGTCGTCTCGGGTAACGCCCCCGACGGCTCTAAGTCGGTGACCGTTCTGCTGTTCACCCAGGACAACGTCCTGGCCCGCGTGGAGTTCGACGGCCTGCCCGGCCAGCCCGCGCCGGCGGACTTCGTCACCAACGTCGGCCAGAAGCAGGAGATCGCGCTGCGCGTCGGGCTGGCAAGTCCTAACGCCAAGCCCTAACGCCGCGCCGGCACCGGCACCCGCGTCAAATCTTCAACCACCACGATCTCGCCGCTGAACGCCTCAGCGGCCTCCTCGCTGTAGCGCAGCGCCCCATCGGGGTATCGCTGCGAAAAGTGCGTCAACACCAGCGTGCGCACCCCACAGGCCGCCGCAACGCCCGCCGCCTGCCGCGCCGTCAGATGGCCGTACTCCCGCGCCAGATCCTCGTCCTGGTGCAGGAACGTCGCTTCGATGACGAGCATGTCGGCGCCGTCGGCCAACTCGTACACCGCATCGCACAACCGGGTGTCCATCACGAACGCGAAGCGCTGCCCGCGCCGCGCCTGGCTCACCTGCGCCAGCTCGACCACCCGCTCCCCCACCTGGATGGCACCGGTTCGCTCCAGCACGCCCACATCGGGCCCGTTGATCCCGAAGTGCGCCAACAACTCCGGCACGAAACGCCGCCCGTCGGGTTCGACCAGCCGGTAGCCGAACACATCGATCGAATGGTCCAGCGCCCGCGCCTGGAGCGTTCCGAAGGCCGCCGTGGCCACCGTCCCGTCGGCGGTGATCGGTTCCTCCCGGACGTCGACGGCGTCATAGAACACCGACGCGTACCGCAGCCGGTCGAAGTAGACCTGCCCCGACGCCGGGAAGTGCGCGGTGATCGGATGGGCGACCCGGTCCAGCGACGCGCGCTGGATGACGCCGGGCACACCGAGGCAGTGATCGCCGTGAAAGTGCGTGAGACACAACCGCGTCACCGCGCCGGCGGCGACTCCGGCCAGCACCATCTGACGCTGCGTGCCCTCGCCGGGATCGAACAGCAGGCCTTCGCTGTCCCAGCGCAGCAAGTACCCGTTGTGGTTGCGGTAGCGCGTCGGCACCTGACTCGCCGTGCCGAGCACCACCAGCTCCCGCACGGCTATCTACTTGGTCGACTCGTACTTCTTCATCGCGTCGTCCAGCCGTTGCAGCGCGTCACCGTAATCGGCGAAGTTGCCGTTACGCTGCGCCTCCTGCACCGCACCCAACGCGGTCTCGACATCCTGCAGCGCAGCCGCTTTGGGCCCCGACAGGCTGGTCGCCGGACCCGGTGTGGCGGGAACTCCCGCAACCGGCACCGGCACTTCCGGTGCGCTGCCCGGCACCGGCGTGGCCGCCGGCGGCTTGGCACCCGGGGGCTGACCGCCCGGCGGGGTGGCCGGCGCGGGACCGGTGGCCGTGGCCCCCGCCCCGGCGCCGAAGATGCCGTCGAGCGCGGTACTGACCGTCGGCCCGTAGCCGACCTTGTCGTTGTACATCATCGCCACGCGAATCAACCGCGGATACGACGACGCCGCGTCACTACTGCCCGGCGAGGCATACACCGGCGAGACGTAGATCAGGCCGCCCTGACCCACCGGCAGTGTCAACAGATTGCCCCACCGGATCCGGTTCTGGTTGTCCCGGCCGATCACGCCGAGGTCCTGGCTGACCGCGGTGTCGGTACTGATCGCGTTGAACGCCAGCTTGGGACCGTTGACCTGACCGGGAATGGTCAACACCGTGATCCGGCCGTAGGTGTCCGGATCCGAGCTTGCACTGATGTAGGCGGCCAGGAAGTCGCGCCGAAACCGGTTCATCGCACTGGTCAGCTGGAACGACGCCGAATTGTCATTACGGGCAATGTCTTTGGCCACGATGTAATACGGCGGCTGGTAGCTGCTGGCCGTGGGGTTCGGATCCAGCGGCACGTCCCAGAAATCCGAGGTGGAGAAGAACGTCACCGGGTCGTCGACGTGATACTTGGCCAGCAACATGCGCTGCACCTTGAACAGATCCTCCGGATACCGCAGGTGCGCGGCCAGATCCGGGCTGATATCGCTCTTCGGCTTGACCGTGCCCGGGAAGACACTCATCCACGCCTTGAGCACCGGATCGCTCTCGTCCTGCGCGTACAGCGTCACCGTGCCGTCGTAGGCGTCGACGGTGGCCTTCACCGAGTTGCGGATGTAGGACACCTGCTTATCCGGCGCCAGCCGGTTCACTGCCACCTCGTTGGAGTCGGCGGTGGCCGACGACAACGACGTCAACTCCGAGTAGGGATAGTTGTCCAGCGTGGTGTAGCCGTCGATGATCCACACCATCCGCTTGTTGACGATGGCCGGATACACCGTGCTGTCGGTGGTCAGCCACGGCGCCACCGCCTCGACGCGCTCCGCGGGATCCCGGTTGAACAGGATCTTGCTGTTCTCCCCGATCACGTTGGAGAACAAGAAGTTCCGCTCGGCGAACTTGGCGGCGAACACCGAACGGGCCAGCCAGTTCCCAATCGGCACGCCGCCGCTGCCGGCGTAGGTGTAGTTCTTGGTCTCGGTGTTGGTCTCGTAGTCGTACTCGCGGTCGGCGCCGTTCTTGCCGACGATCGCGTAGTCGGCCGCGGTGTTGGAGATGACCGGGCCGTAGTAGATCCGCGGCTGGTCCAGTGGCGCAGGCCCCGGCGAGATGACGCTGCCGTTGGCGCCGACGACGCTAGCCAGGAACTCCGGGTAACCGCCGTTCTGGTTGGGGTCGTTGGCGATGCCGCGCACCGTGTTGGCCGGCGAGGCGATGAACCCGTTGCCGTGGGTGTACACGGTATGGCGGTTGATCCAGTCGCGCTGGTTGTCGATCAGCCGGTCGGGGTTCAGCTCGCGAGCCGCCACCACGTAATCCCGCAGATTGCCGTCCGGGCCCTGGTAGCGGTCGATCGAAAGCTGGTCGGGAAAGTAGTAGAAGTTCTTGCCCTGCTGGAACTGGGTGAACGCCGGGCTGATGATCGTCGGATCCAGCACCCGGATATTGGACGTCGTCGCCCGGTCGTCGGCCACCTGCCGCGCCGTCGTCGGCGCGGTGCCGCTGTAGTCGCGGTAGGTCACGTGATCGTTGGTCAAACCGTAGGCCTGCCGCGTCGCGGTGATACTGCGGCTGATGTATTCGCTTTCCTTCTGCGCCGCATTCGGTTTGACGCTGATCTGCTCGACCACCAGCGGCCAGCCCGCCCCGACGATCAGCGAGCTCAGCAGCAGCAGCACCAGACCGATCGCCGGGATCCGCAGGTCCCGCAGCACCAGCGCGGAGAACACCGCCGCCGCGCAGATCAGCGCGATCGCCAGCAGGATCAGCTTGGCCGGCAGCACGGCGTTGATGTCGGTGTAGCCGGCGCCGGTGAACGGCTTGCCGCCGCGGGTGTGGCTCAACAACTCGTAGCGGTCGAACCAATACGCCACAGCCTTGAGCAGCACCAGCAGACCCACCAGCGCCACCAGCTGGATGCGCGCCGGGCGGCTCAGCACCCCGGCGCGCCCCGCCAGCCGGATACCGCCGAACACGTAGTGGCTGACCAGGCTGGCCAGGAACGCTAGGAACACCGCGACGAACAGATAGGTCAGCACCAGCCGGTAGAACGGCAGATCGAAGGCGTAGAAACCCAGATCCTTGCCGAACTGCGGGTCGGTGACCCCGAAGCTGCCACCGTGCAGGAACAGCTGCACCCGCGTCCAGTAACTCTGCGCGACCACCCCCGACAGCAACCCGATCACCGCCGGCACCCCGATGCCGAACAGCTTGAGCCGCGCCATCACCGCGGTGCGGTAGCGGGCGACGGGATCGTTGGGGCCCACGGTCGGCACGAACACCGGTCGGGTGCGGTAGGCCAGCGCCAACGCGGCGAAGACGATCGCCCCGACCAGCAGGCCGGCGACCAGGAATACCACCAGCCGGGTCAGCAGCACGGTGGTGAACACCGAGCGGTAGCCGAGCTCGCCGAACCACAGCCAGTCGACGTAGGCGTCGATCAGCCGCGGCCCCACCAACAGCAGGACCACCACCACCAGCGCAGCGCCGATCAGAATCCGGCTACGCCGGGTCAACTTCGGCATCCGAGCGCCCGGCCGCATACTCACCTGTCAGACTCCTGGTTCTTGTCGGACGGCGGAGACACGCCGTGGCAGAAGTACGGCCCCAACTCTACGCATCACGACGACGGGCCTGTGCTGCAGCAACGCGCTAGCACGAAGGCGGCCGGCCCCCGGCGGTCAGCGTGTGCAGTGAATCGACCGCGCCGGCCAGGGTGTCGACCTTGACCAGCTCCATCCCGTCGTCGCGCATCGACTTGGCCTCGTCGCAGTTGTCGGCGGGCACCAGGAACACCGACGCGCCGGCCTCCTGGGCGGCCAGCATCTTGTGGGTGATGCCGCCGATCGGGCCGACCTTGCCGTCCTCGCTGATGGTCCCGGTGCCGGCGATGAACTTCGATCCGTTGAGGTCACCGGTTGTCAGCTTGTCGATGACGGCCAGGCTGAACATCAGCCCCGCCGACGGGCCGCCGATATTGGCCAGGTTGAAGTCGATGGTGAACGGCGCCCACGGCGCGTCGAGCACCGCTACCCCCAGATAGCCGTAGTCGCGATCGGTGTTGGTACCCAAAGTGATTCGCGCCGTGCCCGGTGGGGCGTTCTTGCGCCGGTAGTCGACGACGATCTCCTGGCCGGGCTTGGTGGCCTTCAGCAACGACGTGAACGCCTTGACGTCGGCCACCTTGGTGCCGTTGACGGCGTCGATGGCATCGCCGGCCTGCAGTTTGCCCGCCGACGGCCCCGGGTCGTTGACCTTCTCCACCCGCACCGCCTCCGGGTACTTCAGGTAGCCCAGCGCGGCGTACTCGGCGCTGTCCTCGGAGCGCTTGAAGTCCGCGTTCTGATCCTTCTCGACATCCTCACGGGACTTGTCCGGTGGGAACACCAGATCCCGCGGCACCAGCTGCTCACGTCCGGACGCCCACAGCGTCAGCGCCTGCCCCAGGGTCAGCCCATCGCGCTGGGCCACCGTCGTCATGTTCAGATGCCCCGAGGTCGGCTTGGTCGGGGTGCCCTCGATGGCCACCACCTGCTTGCCGTCGACCTCCCCGAGGGTGTTGAAGGTGGGGCCGGGTCCCAGCGACACGAAGGGCACCGTCACGACCGCTAGCAGCACACCGAAGACGACAATCGGCACGAGCGCCGTCATCAGTGTCAGAATCCGCCTGTTCACGCCGCCCAGAGTAGATCCGGCGGGCAGGAGCGAAGCGACCCGGGGAATACACCGGCGGGCAGGAGCGAAGCGACCCGGGGAATACACCGGCGGGCAGGAGCGAAGCGACCCGGGGAATACACCGACCCGCGCGAAGCGACGGTTCGCTGACAGCGTGATCGCCCGTTACCCGCCTGCCAGCCGAGTTGAGTACGGTTGAGGCATGTCCGACCTGCCCTTCGGCTTTTCCGCTGGAGACGATCCCGACCGCGACAAGCAGGGGAAGGACCGCAACTCCGGCGCCGGCAACCCGTTCGGCTTCGGCGGCGGCGACTTCAACATGGCCGATCTCGGCCAGATCTTCACCCAGCTGGGCCAGATGTTCAGCGGTGCCGGTGGCCCGATGGGCGGCTCGTCCGGGCCGGTCAACTACGACCTGGCCCGCCAGCTGGCGTCGAACTCCATCGGGTTCGTCGCGCCGATCCCGGCGAGCACCACCACTGCCATCGCCGACGCCGTGCATTTGGCCGACACCTGGCTCGACGGCGCGACCGCGCTGCCCGCCGGCGCCACCAAGGCCGTCGCCTGGACCCCCAATGACTGGATCGACTCCACCCTGGGCACCTGGAAGCGGTTGTGCGACCCGATGGCCGAGCAGATCGCGTCGGTGTGGGCCTCGGCCCTACCCGATGAGGCCAAGGCGATGGCCGGCCCGCTGCTGGCGATGATGACCCAGATGGGCGGCATGGCGTTCGGCTCCCAGCTGGGCCAGGCGCTCGGCACGTTGTCCCGCGAGGTGCTGACCTCCACCGACATCGGCTTGCCGTTGGGCCCCAAGGGCGTCGCGGCGTTGCTGCCTGAGGCCATCGAAGTCCTCTCCGAAGGACTCGAGCAGCCCCGCAGCGAGGTCATGACCTTCCTGGCCGCCCGCGAGGCGGCGCATCACCGGCTGTTCAGCCACGTCCCGTGGTTGTCCAGCCAGCTGCTCAACGCCGTCGAGGCCTACGCCAAGGGCATGAAGATCGACATGAGCGGTATCGAGGAATTGGCGGCGGGCTTCAACCCGGCCTCCCTGGGCGACCCGGCCGCCATGGAGCAGTTGCTGAGCCAAGGCATGTTCGAGCCGAAGGCCACGCCGGAACAGACCGCCGCCCTGGAACGCCTGGAAACCCTGCTCGCCCTCGTCGAGGGCTGGGTGCAGACCGTGGTCAGCGCCGCGCTCGGCGATCGGATCCCCGGCACCGCGGCACTCTCGGAGATGCTGCGGCGCCGGCGAGCCACCGCCGGGCCGGCCGAGCAGACCTTCGCCACACTCGTCGGCCTCGAACTGCGGCCGCGCAAGATGCGCGAGGCCGCGGCGTTGTGGCAGCGGCTGACCGATGCCGTCGGCATCGACGCCCGCGACGCCGTCTGGCAGCACCCCGACCTGCTGCCCAACTCCGCCGACCTCGACGAGCCCGCCGCCTTTGTCGACCGGATCATCGGTGGGGACGCCAGTGAGCTGGACGAAGCATTCAACCAGGCGATCGCCGACCTGGAGAACGGCCCCGGAACTGGCCCCGAGCACGGGGACGACAACCCCAAGGCCTGACCAGCCAGGCTGTGGATAACGCGATGGGCCCACAGCGTACCGGTGGCACAGTCGTCGCATGCGGCGCTACGCCCTCGATCCCACCCTGCCGGTGCTACTGCGCCCCGACGGCACCGTGCAGGTCGGGTGGCACCCGCGCCGCGCCGTGCAGATCCATCCCCCCGCCGGCCTGAGCGCCTCCGGCCTGGCCGCCGTGCTGCGCGGCATGCAGGTCCCGATGGACGCCGCCGGTCTGCAGCGTCTGGCCGCCGCCCACGGCATGACCGACACGACGGGCTTCGACGAATTGCTGACGGCGCTGGTGTCCGCTGGAGCGGTGCGCGACCGCAGCGCCGCACCGCCTGCCCGAGCCCTGGCCATCCGGGTGCACGGCTGCGGCCCCCTCTCCGATCTGCTGGTCGACGCCCTGCGCCGATCCGGGGCGCGCATCAGCCACACCAGCCACGCCAACGCCGCGGTGTCGCCTGCCAGCGCCGACGTCGTCGTGCTCACCGACTATCTGGTCGCCGACCCGCGCCTGGTGCGCGACCTGCACGCCGTGGGCGTGCCGCACCTGCCGGTCCGCGTCCGCGACGGCGCCGGACTGGTCGGCCCGCTGGTCATCCCCGGCGTCACCAGCTGCCTGGGCTGCGCCGACCTGCACCGCACCGACCGCGACGCGGCATGGCCGGCGGTCGCCGCTCAGCTACGTGACGTGATCGGCAGTGCCGACCGCCCGACGGTGTTGGCCACGGTTGCCGTCGCCCTGGGCCAGCTGAACCGGATCATCACCGCGGTGCGGGACTCCGAATCGCCCGGCGCGCCGCCCTCGACGCTGAACACCACCTTGGAAGTCGATGTGAACGCCACCACGATCTCCTCCCGGCGCTGGTCACGGCACCCGAATTGTGGATGCTGACATCTATGGTTGCCAGGGCGACCGCGTCGGGGATGATGGTGTGGTGGCAGACATCAAGCGCGGCCGTGCAGCCCGCAACGCAAAGCTGGCGACCATTCCGGTCGGCTTTGCGGGCAGGGCTGCGCTGGGGCTCGGCAAACGGCTGACCGGCAAGTCGAAAGACGAGGTCAATGCCGAGCTGATGGAGAAGGCTGCCAACCAGCTGTTCACCGTCCTCGGCGAGCTCAAGGGCGGCGCGATGAAGGTCGGGCAGGCGCTATCGGTGATGGAGGCCGCCATCCCGGAGGAGTTCGGCGAGCCCTACCGCGAAGCGCTGACCAAACTGCAGAAGGACGCCCCGCCGCTGCCCGCGGCCAAGGTGCACCGGGTGCTGGACGGGCAGCTGGGCACCAAGTGGCGCAGCCGGTTCACCTCGTTCGACGACACCCCGGTCGCGTCGGCCAGCATCGGCCAGGTCCACAAGGGCGTCTGGTCCGACGGCCGCGAGGTCGCCGTCAAGATCCAGTACCCCGGCGCCGACGAGGCCCTGCGCGCCGACCTCAAGACCATGCAGCGCATGGTCAGTGTCTTCAAGCAGCTCTCCCCCGGCGCCGACGTCGAGGGCGTGGTCGACGAACTCATCGAGCGCACCGAGATGGAGCTGGACTACCGGCTCGAAGCCGACAACCAGCGCGCCTTCGCCAAGGCCTACACCGACGACCCGCACTTCGTGGTGCCGCACGTGGTGGCCAGCGCCCCCAAGGTGATGATCACCGAGTGGATCGAGGGCGTCCCGATGGCGCAGATCATCCGGGAGGGCACCGTTGACGAACGAGACCTGTGCGGCACTCGGCTCATCGAGCTGACTTTCGACGCCCCGGGCCGACTGGGCATGATGCACGGCGACGCCCACCCCGGGAACTTCATGATGCTGCCCGACGGTCGGATGGCCGTCATCGACTTCGGTGCGGTGGCCCCGCTGCCCGACGGGCTACCCGTCGAGATCGGGATGATCATCCGGCTGGCTCGCGACAAGGACTACGACCGGCTGCTGCCCACCATGGAGAAGGTGGGCTTCATCCAGAAGGGTGAACAGGTTTCGGCCACCGAGATCGACGACATGCTGCGCCAGTACGTCGAGCCCATCGAGGTCGACGTCTTCCACTACACCCGTAAGTGGCTGCAGAAGATGGCCGCCGCCAACATGGCGGTCTCCTCGCAGCAGATCAAGACCGCCCGCCAGATGGATCTGCCCGCGAAGCTGGCCATTCCGCTGCGGGTGATCGCCTCGACGGTGGCGATCTCGGCGCAACTCGACGCCCACGTGCCCACCCGGGCGCTGGCCGAGCGATTGGTTCCCGGGTTCCTCGAACCCGTAGAACCCGAAGCCGTGCGCTGACGGCTTCGGGTCCGGCCCTCAGGCGGCGATGACGTCCTTGCGGGGACGTCCACGCGGCCGCTTGCGGGCCACCACGGTGCCGCGTTCGACGATCTCGCCACCCCAAACACCCCATGGCTCACCGCGTTCCAACGCGGCGGCAAGGCACTGCCGCCGGATCGGGCAGTCCCCGCAGAGGACCTTGGCGCGCTCCAGCTCGACGGGCGTCTCGGCGAACCACAGGTCGGGATTCCCGACGTGGCACGGCAACACCGGCAGCTTCTCCTGGCGGACTGTCGATGTCGACATGTCCTGCTCACCTGCTTCCTGGTCGTATCGCTTACGTATCGCTTCGGTGGGAGATCCGGACCAGGAATCTTTGAGGAAAAACAATGGCCACGGATCCTGTGACTTCGGGTCCGTGGCCAGTGGCTGTGTCTGGGAGCTTTCCTAGTTGAAGCTCCTGTCCACGGACGCGATGGTCGGGGCGGCGTTGCGGCGCTTACGCTGAGCCGCAATGGCGGCGGTCGCCCCGGCGGGGTGAGCACCGTAGGCAGCATGCGCAGGACGCGGGGTCGCCACGACGTCCTGGAAGGACCACATGCGATGCGTAAAGCCGGCTACGCCATAGTCAGCGGTGATCATCGTCAGGCCCCTCCTCTCGTACCGTCGGGCAGTGCGAAAAATTTCGGTTTTGAGGCTAACCCCAAACCCTGATTCGCCACAAGCGAATTTCTGACCTGCAGTTTCGTGGCGGGCGCGGCCCTGCGCCGAGAGCCGGGATGCCGACCCGGCCCACCATCGCAACGCCGGGGCTGACAAACTATTCCTCATGGCACAGATAACCCTGCGTGGAAATGCGATCAACACCGTCGGCGAGCTGCCCACCGTCGGCGACCAGGCCCCCGAATTCAGCCTGACCGGTACCGACCTCGGCGCCGTGGACAGCGGCCAGTTCGGCGGTAAAGCGTTGGTGCTCAACATCTTCCCGTCGGTCGACACTCCGGTGTGCGCCACCAGCGTGCGCACCTTCAACGAGCGCGCCGCCGCGACCGGCGTTCCCGTGGTGTGCGTGTCGAAGGATCTGCCGTTCGCCCTCAAGCGCTTCTGCGGCGCCGAGGGCATCGAGAACGTCGTCTCGGCGTCGGCGTTCCGCAGCAGCTTCGGCGAGGACTACGGCATCACCATCGCCGACGGGCCGATGGCCGGCCTGCTCGGGCGCGCCGTGGTGGTCGTCGGCGCCGACGGCAAGGTGACCTACACCGAACTCGTCCCCGAGATCGGCCAGGAGCCCGACTACGACGCTGCGCTCGGCGCGCTCGGCTAGCCAAAACCTCTCCCCCCAAGAACGGGACGGATACCGCACTTAGGTGCGGTATCCGTCCCGTTTTTGGTGTTGCTACTCGACGGCGCCGTTCGGAGGTCGTTTAACCTCCAATCAACGTTGCCAAGCGTAACCTTTCTCAATATCACCTGAATCTGTCTGTTACGCGAACGAGAGGGTGCTGAAAAATGAACAATAGGCGAACTACCTTGGCGGTTCATGTGACGACACTGGCGGCCCTGGTCACGTTGGGCGCCGCCCCTCTCGCGTCCGCCACGCCCATGGATCCCGGTCTGGGTTCCGGGGAATCGGGAGCGGTCACCGGCGCCGGGTTCGGACCGAGTCAGGGTGTCGGCGACGCGTCGAGCTATACCGGCGGTGGGACGTCGAACAACCTGTGCGGCGCGCCGTCGGCGGTGACGGGCATCAACGGCGAGAACTGCGCCGGCGCTTCCATCGGCGTCGGCGGCCCCTCGAGCTACACCGGCGCCGCCACCGCCAACAGCACGGGGGGTACCGCCAGCCTCGGCGTCGGCGATGTCAGCAGCTACACCGGCCAGGGCACACCGGGGACAGCGGATAACGGAACGAACGCCACCACGAGGACCGTGAATTACGGTCCCGGATAACGCAGCCGGGTCAGTCGCCCGACACTCGGATAGATATTTCTTCGGTATGAGTCACGTGACCCGGCCGGACACCGCAGCCATCCTTGAGACATGCAACCGATAGCGCGAAATGACCACACGCACAGTCCGATTCGACATTCGCGGAGCATTCTGACAGCCGGCGCCGCCGCGTTGTTCGCGGCGATCACACTGTCTGGCTCGCCCGTCGCCGCGGCGGACACTCACGGCGAATCCGGCGCGGTCACCGGCGCCGGCGGTGGACCAAGCCTCGGTGTCGGCGGCCCATCGAGCTACACCGGCGGTTCGACGTCCAACAACCTGTGCCATACGCATTGCTCCGGCGCCACCGTCGGCGTCGGGGGCCCATCGAGCTACACCGGCGGCGCCACCGCCAACCACCCTGGCGGGACGGCAAGCCAAGGCGTCGGCGACGTCAGCAGCTACACCGGCGGGGGCATCCCGGGGATAGCGGACAACGGCACCAACGCCACCACGAGGACCGGCAACTACGGTCCCGGCTAGTGGCGGGCGCGCACCAGGTCGAGCACGTCGGGGCCGAACTGCTCGAGCTTGCGCGCCCCGATGCCGGGGATGGCCACCAGCGCCGCGTCATCGGTGGGCAGGGCCTCGGCGATCGCGATCAGGGTGTTGTCGGTGAACACCACGTAGGCCGGGACCTTCAGTTCCTTGGCCGTGCGCGAACGCCAGTCCTTGAGTTGGCCGAGCAGCTCATCGTCGACGTCGACCGCGCAGGTTTCGCAGCGGCGCAACATAATCGCCGGTGCACTGGTGAGCACCGCGTTGCAGACCCGGCAGCGCGGTGTGCCGCCCTTCTGGCGACGCGGTTTGGTCGGTGACGGCTCAGCCTGAGTCTGGGGCGCGATGCCGTTGAGGAACCGGGATGGACGCCGGCCCTGCCGCCCGCCGGGGGTGCGGGCCAGCGCCCAGCTGAGCTCCAAATGCACACGCGCACGGGTGATTCCGACGTAGAGCAGGCGCCGTTCCTCCTCCACGGCCTCACTGTCGGGACCGTGGGCCAGCGCATGCGAAATCGGCAGTGTGCCGTCGGCCAGGCCGACGAGGAACACCGCATCCCACTCCAGCCCCTTGGCGGCATGCAGCGATGCCAGCGTCACGCCCTGCACGACCGGTGGATGGCGGGCATCGGCACGGGCGCGCAGCTCGCTCATCAAGGCGGGCAGTTCCAGCTCTGGGCGAGCGGCCACCTCGTCGTCGACCAACTCGGCCAGCGCGGTCAGCGCTTCCCAGCGTTCGCGGGCTTTGGTGCCGGCTGGTGGTTCGGCGGTCAGTCCGAGCGGTTCGAGCACGGCACGCACGATCTCCGGCAGCCCGCCCTCGGTCTGGCCACCCCGCTCCGCGACCCGCTGCAGCGCGACCAGGCTCTGCCGGATCTCCTGGCGGCTGAAGAACCCCTCACCGCCGCGCACCTGGAACGCGATACCAGCCTCGGTCAGCGCCTCTTCATAGGCCGCGGACTGGGCGTTGATGCGGTAGAGCACCGCGATTTCGGCTGGCGGCGTTCCGGATTCGACGAGGCGCTTGATGGTGCGCGCCACCGCCGTGGCCTCGGCGACCTCGTCGGGATGTTCGTGGAAGGTCGGCGACGGGCCGGGGTCGCGCTGGCCGATCAGGTGCAGCTTGCTGCCGGCGACCCGGCCGCGGGCAGCGGCAATCACCCGGTTGGCCAGAGACACCACCTGCGGCGTGGAGCGGTAGTCCCGTTCCAGGCGCACCACCGTCGCCTCCGGGAACCGCCGCGAGAAGTCCAGCAGATAGCGCGGCGAGGCACCGGTGAAGGAATAGATGGTCTGGTTGGCGTCGCCGACGACCGTCAGATCGTCACGATCCCCCAGCCACGCACCGAGCACCCGTTGCTGAAGCGGGGTGACGTCCTGGTATTCGTCGACGACGAAACAGCGGTAGCGATCCCGGAATTCGGCGGCGACCGCCGCGTCGTTCTCGATCGCGGCGGCGGTGTGCAACAGCAGGTCGTCGAAATCGAGCAGCGCGATGCCGTCGCGGTTGGCCTTGAGCTTCTCGTACCCGGCGTAGACGGCGGCCACCTTCTCGGCGTCCAGCGGGATGTCGCGGGATTCCTTGGCCACTGCCGCGGCGTAGCCCTCCGGGCTGATCAACGACGCCTTCGCCCATTCGATCTCGCCGGCGAGGTCGCGGACGTTGTCGGTACTCACCTGCAGGCGGGCGCGGCTGGCGGCCTGGGCCACCACCGAGAACTTGGTGTCCAGCAGTTGCCAGCCCGTGTCACCGACAACCCGCGGCCAGAAATACTGCAGCTGCCGGCGGGCGGCGGCGTGAAAGGTCAACGCCTGCACCGAGGATACCGGCGTCCCCGCGGTGTCGGCCGACTCCATTCCCCGCAGCCGGGCCCGCATCTCACCGGCGGCCCGGGAGGTGAACGTGACCGCCAGCACCTGACCCGCCGCGACGTGGCC
The DNA here is from genome assembly GCF_054073305.1 of Mycolicibacterium sp. CBM1. NCBI lineage: Bacteria > Bacillati > Actinomycetota > Actinomycetes > Mycobacteriales > Mycobacteriaceae > Mycobacterium > Mycolicibacterium sp. CBM1. The sequence continues at coordinate 144,117 of NZ_JBSXPP010000013.1, forward strand.
GTTGGCGACCAGGTGGGCGATGCGGTGGGTGATGGTGCGGGTCTTGCCGGTGCCCGCACCGGCCAGTACACACAACGGTCCCCGAGCGGCCAGCACGGCTTCGCGCTGTTCGTCGTCGAGACCGCTCAGATGATCGACGGACAACGGCATGGACACCATCTTGGCAGGGGGTGGGGACATCGCACGTCGGCGCTCCGCTAGGTTCGACCTCATGAGTGGCAACGAACCCCAGCTCACGATGTACAGCACCGTGTGGTGCGGTTACTGCAAGCGCCTCAAGACCGCACTGACGTCGGCGGGCATCGCGTTCACCGAGATCGACATCGAGCACGACATGGAGGCCGCCAAGTTCGTGATGTCGGTCAACGGCGGCAATCAGACGGTGCCCACGGTGAAGTTCGCGGACGGCAGCGCGCTGACCAATCCCAGCCTCAAAGAGGTCCAGGCCCAGCTGGCGTCCTAAGCAGCGCCGAGATCGACGTAATGCTGCGTTCTTCTCGCACCTTCGCGGCGGTTTGTCGGTTTGGGCGCAATTAGGCGTGGGCCGCCCAGGATTCGATGATCTCGCGGGCGATCGAGATCGATCCGGGCAGCAGCAGCTTGGACGCCGAGTCGCTACTCCAGTCGCCCTGCTCGAGGGCCGCGCGCACCTCGGCGCGGGTGAACCATGCCGCCTCGGCGATCTCGCCGTCGTGAAAGACGAACTCCTGCTCGGGGTCGGCGACGGCGTGGAAGCCCACCATCAGCGAGCGCGGGAACGGCCACGGCTGGCTGCCCAGATATTCGACGTCGGTGACGGCCAGCCCGATTTCCTCGGCGACCTCGCGCACCACACAGGTCTCGAACGACTCACCCGCTTCGACGAAACCGGCGATCAGCGAGAACAGCCGTTGCGGCCAGTTCGTCTGGCGGGCCAGCACCGCCCGGTCGTGGCCGTCGTGCACCAACACGATGATGGCCGGGTCGATGCGGGGGAACTCCTCGTGGCCGGTGAGCGGATTGAGTCGCGACCAGCCACCCTTGACCGGCCGTGTCGGCGCGCCGTCGACCGCGCTGTAGCGGGCCTGGTCGTGCCAGTTGAGCAGCGCCAGCGCGGCGGCGATCAGCTGGGCGCTGGCGTCGTCGACGAACTGGCCGCCGCGGCGCAGGTCGGAGACGTCGGCGTTGCCGTCCGCCGGCGCCTCCAGTGCGGCCCGGATTCCCCACACGTGCCGTCCGTCGGGCAGGCGGCCCAGGAAGACCGCGTCGGCGGGCGGCTTGTCGCCCAGTGCAGTGGTCGACCCGAGCACGACGCGGCCGTCGGCGACCATCACCTGGTTGCGGTGATCGACGCGCAGCAGCGCCGCATCCGACCAGCCGGCGATCGCGGCGTCGACATCGGTGCGCAGTTGATCGGCGCGGTCCGCGCCCACCCGAGAGAGCAAGGGAACGTTGCGCAGTCGGAAAGCCACCGCGCTCAGTCCCCCGCGCTGCGCACGTAGAGCAGCCGGTCGGTGGTCTCCAGGGCGTCGGCGTCGGGATCGTCGACCCGCAGCAGCTTGCCGCCGCGCACCACCCCGAGCACCAGATCGGGCAGGTGGCGCGGCGAACCGCCGACCTCCTTGGGCTCGACCTCACGTTCGGCGATCGCGAACCCCGCATCGGGGGTCAACAGATCCTCGATCATCTCCACCACGCTCGGCGTGCTGGTGGCGATGCCCAGCAGCCGGCCCGCGGTCTCCGACGACACCACCACCGAGTCGGCGCCGGACTGGCGCAGCAGGTGCTGATTCTCGGCTTCGCGGACCGAGGCGATGATCTTGGCCTTCGGGGCCAGCTCGCGGGCGGTCAACGTCACCAACACCGCGGTCGGGTCACTGTTGGTGGCGACGATGATCGAGTGGGCGTGCTGGGCGCCGGCCAGCCGCAGCACGTCGGACTTGTTGGCGTCGCCGCGCACGGTGACCAGACCGGCCGCATTGGCGCGGTCCAGCGAGACCTGGTCGGTGTCCACGACGACGATGTCGGCTGGCGCGGCGCCGTCACCGATCATCGCGGCCACCGCCGTCCTGCCCTTCGTCCCGTACCCGATGACGACGGTGTGGTTGCGCACGCTGTTCCTCCAACGCTGGATCTTGAGAGCCTGCCGCGACGCCGTGGTCAGGGTTTCGACGGTGGTACCGACCAACACGATCAGGAACGCCACCCGCAGCGGGGTGATGACCAGGACGTTCACCAGTCGCGCGGTCTCCGTGTACGGCGTGATGTCGCCGTAGCCGGTCGTCGACAGCGACACGGTTGCGTAGTACAGGCAGTCCAGGAAGGTCAGTGGGCCCTCGCGGACGTCGCGGTAGCCGCCACGATCGAGGTAGACGATGATCACCGCGGCGAACAGCGCCGTGAGGGCGTAGAGCAGGCGGCGGGCGATGCGCCGGCCCGGGCTGACGAACTTCTCCGGAATGTGGAGATAGTCCACGAGCGCGCTGTCGGGCTTGGCTGCCAGGTTCTCGTCGATCGCCTCGAGCCTGCGCCGCAACCTACCCTTGGCCACGCGTCTCCGTCATCGTGCCCAACCGCTTCGCCCCAGCTCCCACCACACGAGCATTATGTACCCATGCCGACGACGACGACCGAATCCGCACGCCCCGCCAGCCAACTTCCCGCGTACCGCACCGCCGCGATGCTGATCGGCATCGGGCTCGGGCACTTCGTGGCCCCCAAGCCGTTCGACACCATCGTGCCCGCCGAGCTGCCGGGTGATCCGCGGTTCTACACCTACGCATCCGGAGTGGCCGAGGTCGGCATCGGAACGATGCTGCTGGTGCCGCGGACCCGCCGCGCCGGCGCGCTGGCCGCGATCGCCCTGTACCTGGCGGTGTTCCCGGCGAACATCAACATGTGCCGGTTGTGGTGGGGTAAGCCGCTGCCGATGAAGCTGGCCTCGCTTGCGCGCCTGCCGTTGCAGATCCCGATGATCGTTCAAGCGGTCGCGATCAGGCGCAACGCTCCGCGCTACTAGCGGTAGCGAGCAGAGCCACCAATTCCTCCGGGCCGGGCAGGGCGTCCGGCCTGACGGTGGTACCCGCGCGCACATAGTGGAACGCCGCGCGCACGGACTCCACCGGACAGTCTCGCAGCGCCGCCCACGCCAGCCGATACACCGCGAGCTGGACGGCGGCGTGCCGGCGGGCGTCTTCGTCGGCCGGTGGTTCGCCGGTCTTCCAGTCGACCACCGTCATGCCGCCATCGGGGTCGGCGAACACCGCGTCGATGCGTCCACGCACGACGGTGTCCCCGATCGCCATCTCGAAGGGCACCTCCACATCCAGCGGGGTGCGCGCCGCCCACGGTGACGCGGTGAACGCCTCCTGCAGCGCCGACAGCTCGCGGGTTTCGGTAGGTACACCGTCGACCGCGCCGGGCAGGTCGTCGAGGTCGAACAGCCGCTCGGCGCCGTAGAACCGCTGCACCCACTCGTGGAATGCGCTGCCCAGCATCGCGTGCGGGTCGGGGCGCGACGGCAGGCGGCGGGTCAGCCGCTGCAAGGCTGTGGGATCGCGGTCCAATTCGACCAACGCGCTGACCGAGAGCTGGCTGGGCACGGCGACCGGCGCCGGGGCGGCCGAGCGGGCCCGCTCGGCCAGCAGTGCGTCGACGTCACCGGCCCAGTCCTCGGGATCGTCGGTGTCGGCGTCGGGGATTGCGCCGGTGATCGCCGCCCGCACCAGGGCGGCGCCCCGCTCGACGTCACCACGGCCGGCGCCGAGCGGATCGGCCGGCCACAGCGCCTCACGAACGTTGTCGCGCAACGGATTCGGTTCTCCGTCGCCCGGCGCCGGCGCCCACTGTTCGACCTCGCCACACGGTTGACCCGCCTCGGCGGCAGAGGTAATGATCTCTTTGATCTCGCAGAGGAAGTCCGACGGGCCGCGCGGCTTGGCTTCGCGTGGGCCCCAGTGATGCCCGGACACCAGCAGGGTGTCCTCCGAGCGGGTGATCGCGACGTAGAGCAGGCGACGTTCCTCGTCGAGACGACGCTGTTCGAGCTGGTCGCGATGCGCCATGATGATGTCGGACAACATCTTTCGATCGCTGACGGTCGAAGTGTCCAGCACCGGGACGCCATGCAGGCCGGCGACGGCACGGTCACCGCGCAGCAGCGGCGGCAGATCGGCCGGATCGGTCAGCCACGTGCGTTTTGACGCCGTGGACGGGAACACCCGCGCCGAGAGATGCGGTACCGCCACCACCTCCCATTCCAGCCCTTTGGCCGCGTGCACGGTCAGCACCTGGACCCGTCCGGCGGCCACGGTAACCTCGGCGGGCGCCAAGCCGTTCTCGACCACGGCGGCGGCATCGAGGTAGGCAAGCAGACCGTCGACTCCGGCGCCGAGCCGCTGCGCGTAGCCGGCGACCACGTCGGCGAAGCGATCCAGGTGCTCGGCGCCGGCCCATCCCGCGGCGACCGGGCTGGCCGCGCGCACCTCGACGTCGACACCGAGGACACGACGCACCTCGGCGACCAACTCCGGAACGGGATGGCCCAGGAAGGTCCGAAGGCGCGCCACTTCGTCGGCCAGCGCTGTGATCCGTCGGTAGCCGTCGGGCGAGTAGCCCTCCGCCGGTCCCGGATCGGCCAGCGCGTCGGCCAGGCTCGCGCCGTCGGCGTCGGGGGCCACGGCGGCGATGATCTGCTCGGCGGTGGCTGCTGCCGGCCGCGTTCCGTCGAGGGTCACGGCCCGCCGCCACAGCGCGGCGACATCGCGCGCGCCAAGCCGCCACCGCGGCCCGGTCAGCACCCGCATCGCCGCCGCGCCCGCGGCGGGATCAGCCACCAGCCGCACCATGGCCACCACATCGGCGACCTCGGTGATGGACAACAGCCCGGCCAGGCCCACCACTTCGACCGGGACACCGCGGGCCACCAGCGCCTCGGCGATCGGACCGGCGTCGGCGTTGCGGCGCACCAGGACCGCCGCGGTCGGCGGCGCGGCGCCCACCGCGGCGGCACCGGCGTAGCGTTCGGCGATGTGGTCGGCCAGCCAGTCGCGTTCGGCGGCCACATCGGTCAGCAAGGCGCACCGGACCGTGCCCGCTTCGGCGCCCGGACGCGGCCGTAGTGCCCGTACCGCAACGGATCTGCGGCGGGCTTCGGCCGAGACCGCGTTGGCGATGTGCAGCGTGCTCGGCGGGTTACGCCAACTGGTGCGCAACTCCAGGGTCGGGGCCGGCGACCCGTCGGGGCGTGGGAAGTCGGTGGTGAACCGTGGCAGGTTGGCCGCCGACGCGCCCCGCCAGCCGTAGATGGACTGGATCGGGTCGCCCACCGCCGTGAGCGCCAGGCCCGCGTCGGCTCCGCTGCCGAACAGCGAGGACAACGCGATGCGCTGGGCGTGGCCGGTGTCCTGGTATTCGTCGAGCAACACCACCCGAAACCGCTCCCGCAGCTGCGCACCGACCTGCGGGCACGTGGAAGCCAGGCGCGCCGCGGCCGACATCTGTGAGCCGAAGTCCATCACCTTCTCCGCCCGCATCCGGTCGTGCAGCGCGTCGATGAGCGGCACCAGCGCGCTGCGCTGGGTCTGGGTGGTCAGCATGCTCAGCAGCCACTGGCTGGGACCGCGGTCGCGCTGATAACGCCCGGCCGGCAGGTGGTGCACCAGGTTCTCCAGTTCGAGGTGGGTGTCGCGCAACTGGTCGGTGTCGACGAGATGCTCGGCCAGTTCACCGGAAAGCCGCAGCACCATCGCGGTGACGCCGGCGGGGTCCTTATCGGTGTGCAGCGGGCCGCGGTAGGCGCTGACGACGTCGAACGCCAGCTGCCAGAGCTCGGTTTCGGACATCAGCCGCGCGTCGGGTTCCACCGGCAACAGCGGTCCGAACTCGCGCAGCAACGCCCCGGCGAACGCGTGATAGGTGCTCACCGTGGGGGCACCGACGGTGGCGGCGCCGAGGTGGCCGGCCAGCCGGGCCAGCCTGGAGCGGACCCGGCGCAGCAGCTGCCCGGCCGCCTTGCGGGTGAATGTCAGGCCCAGCACCTGGCCGGGGTCGGCGAAACCGTTGGCGACCAACCACACCACCCGTGCGGCCATGGTCTCAGTCTTTCCCGCACCGGCGCCGGCGATGACGACCAGCGGCCCCGGCGGGGCACAGATCACCGCCGCCTGCTCGTCCGTGGGAGCCGGAAGGCCCAGGGCGGCAGCAAGTTCCGCGGGTGTGTAGGTCATGACGGATCCGTTCGTGGTGCGGTGTGGGCCGGGCAGGCGGAGCGCATCGGGCAGTGCGTGCATCCGTCGTTGACCCGGGCGAGGAACTGCGGGCCGGCGGTGGCACCGGCCGCCTGCTGCACACTGTGCCGCCACTCGGCCTGGCTGTCCGGAGTCATCGCGGACTGTTCGCGCTCGGTAGCACCGGCGCTACTGGGCTTGCCGAGATAGACCAGCCGTCCACCGCCGGGCCGGTCGCCTTCGCTGAGAACACCTTCGGCGATGGCCAGTTGATAGAGACCCAGCTGGGCGTGGCGCTGCGCCTCGTCCTTGGTGGCCGGGCTCTTGGCGGTCTTGAGGTCGACGATCACCAGCCGACCCTCGGCGTCACGTTCGAGCCGGTCGACCCGTCCCCGCACTCGCACGCCGGGCAGCTCGTCGCCGGGTTCGGCGATCACGCCGTCGAACTCGACCTCGGTTCCGATCTCGGTGAGCTCGTGGCGCGTCGCGGAGCGCCACGCCACGAACGCCTCCAGCATCGCCCGATGCCGGGCGAGCTCGTTGTCGGCGTACCAGCTCGAGTCGAACGGAATAGTCCCCCAGAGCTTCTCCAGATCCGCTACCAACGTGTCGACGGCAGCGGTGGCGTCGGAGACCAGCGCGTGCACTACCGAACCGAGCGCCGAACGCAGCTGTCGCCGATCGCTGCCACCGTGGCGTTCGGTCAGCCAGCGCAGCGGACAGTCGGACAGAGTCTGCAGGGTCGAGGGACTCAGCGTGACGGTGTGTTCCGCCCCGCTCCACAGCGGCTCGTGGGTGCTCAGTTCCGTCGTGGCGTACCACTGCGCGGGGTCGGCACCTGCGACGCCCTCAGCCGCCAGGCGGGCCAATTGCCTTGCCGCGGTGACGCGTTGACCCTCGGTTACAGCCCCGTCCGGTGCGCAGACGACTGAGCGCAGCCGACCGACCACGGCCGCCGGCGAGAGCACCGCCGGTGCGACTATGGGGTCGGAGGTGACGGCCCCCGGGGCGGTGGCCCGATCGATGGCATAGCCGGTGAGTTCGGTGACGAACGGTGACGGCAGGGCCGCCCCGTCACCGCTGTCGCTGTCGACGGCGGTGACGAGCAGCCGTCGCCGGGCACGGCCCATCGCCGCGATGAGCAGCCGGCGCTCCTCGGCCAGCAGCGGGGCACGCAGCGACACGTCGTCACCGAGGCCGTCGAGGACGTCGAGCAACCGTGAGGTACCGAGCACGCCGCCGCGCGGGGTGGTGTTGGGCCACAGACCGTCCTGCACCCCGGCGATGACCACCAGGTCCCAGTCCCGCTCCAGCGCCGCGTGTGGGCTGAGCACGGCGACCGTCTCGGTCGGTGCCGGACCGTCGGCACGTGTCCGCGGAAGTTGCAGGGCGGCAACGTGATCAAGGAAACCTGGCAGCGAGGCTCCGGTGGTGCGCGAGGCGTAATCTTCGGCGACGTCGAACAGGCTGGTGACCGCGGCGAGATTGCGCTCGGCCAGCGCCCCCTCGGTACCGCCACGTTCGGCCGCCGACAGACACCGCCGCTGCAGCCCGCTACGTTCCCAGGCCTGCCATAGGGTATAGCGCGGATCGTTGTGCCGCTGATGTGCACGGGTTGCGGCGGCCAGCACCGCACGGACCCGGTTGACGGGGCGCGCAAGTGTGGCGGGCAGCCCGACCGGCGCCGCGGTGAGCGCCGCGACGAGCAGCGCGCCGAACTCACCGGACCCGCCGCGGCGCAGCGCGCGCCGCAGCTGCCGCAGCGACACCGGGTCGACGCGGCCGATCGGCCCGGTCAGCAGCGCCAGCGCGCGTTCACCGTCCAGGCCGTCGGCGGTGGCGGCCAAGACGGTCAGCAGAGCGTTCGCGGCCGGCTGCTCCCCGATCGGCCCGGCCGGATCGGGCGACGCGACGGGCACACCGGCCACCGCGAGCGCCCGGGGCAACGCCGCGGCGGCCGACACCGAACGGACGAGGACGGCCAGCGACGACCACGGCAGCCCGTCGACGAGGTGGGCGCGGCGCAGCGCGTCGGCGATCAGCGCGGCCTCGGCATGCGCGGAGGCCGCGATGCGCACGCTCACCGAGCCGCCGTCGTCGCCGTTGCCGCCCAGTCCGCGCCAGGCGCTGCTGCCGGGCAGGCCGGCGGCGATCCCGCTGATCGCCGCCGCTACCGCGTCGGAGCAGCGATGGGAACGGGTCAGCTCGACGGCGGGCGTGTCAGGCGTCGTCAACAACTCCGGATCGGCTCCACGGAAGCCGAACACGGCCTGGTTCGGGTCGCCGGCCAGCAGGGTCAGGTCCGCTCCGGCTGCCAGCACGCGGACCAGGCGGGCGGCCTGGGGGTCCAGGTGCTGGGCATCGTCGACCAGCAGCAGGCGGATGCGGGACCGCTCGGCGGCCAGCAGGTCGGCGTCGGTGCCGAGCGCCTCCAGCGCGGCGCCGACCAGTTCAGCCGCCCCTAAGGCGGGCACGGTCGCCTGTGGTGCGGCGGTGCCGACCGCCGCCCGCAACAGCATCACCTGTTCGTACTGCTGGGCGAACCGGCCCGCGGCCACCCACTCCGGGCGCCCGGACAAGCGGCCGATGCGCTGCAGCTGCAGCGGGTCCACACCCCGCTCGGCACACCGGGCCAGCAGATCGCGCAGCTCCGTGGCGAAACCCGCGGTGGTCAACGCCGGGCGCAACTGATCGGGCCACCGCGACGCCGCCGCTGCACCGTCTTCGATGTCACCGGCCAGCAGCTCACGGATGATGCCGTCCTGCTCGGCCCCCGTGACCAACCGCGGCGGGGGGTCCCCGGCGCGGGCGGCCGCCTGCCGCAACACCGCGAAGGCGTAGCTGTGCAGCGACCGCACCAGCGGTTCGCGCACCACCGCGCGGCACGGCTCATCCGAGCGGGCCGCCAGCAGCTGCGTGGTCAGTGCGCTGCGCGCCGACGTGGCCAGCCGCCCCGAACCCGTCAGCAACAGAACCGATTCGGGGTCGGTTCCGGCGCCGATGTGCGCCGCGGCCGCCGCCACCAGCAGGCTGCTCTTACCGGTACCCGGACCGCCGACGATCCGGACCGTGCCACGCAGGCCGGGACGCAGCAGGTCACTCGGTTGGGGCTGCGGGGCCAGGCGGGCGGGTGTGGTCATGACGGGCATGACATCACGCGGGTCCGACAAGTTCTCGGCGCCTGGGATGCACCGACCGGTCGGGGCTTCCGTCAACCGGGCAATGTGGCTTGAGATTCCGCCTGGACAGGACCTCTGATGCGGGTGAGCGCAACTCCGATGACGACGAGGCACCCGCCCAGTGGCTGGTTCCACGCGAGCTTCTCGGCCAAGACGACGACACCGAGAACGACCCCCACCAGCGGGGTGAGGTAGGTGACGGTGGACGCGCCGGTCGCTCCCCACGCGGTCACCACGTTGACGTTCCAGATGTAGGCCAAACCCGTCCCGAACACCCCGAGCAGTGCCATGCTCGCGATGACTCGGCCGGATAAGTGCATGGGCTGCAAGACGATTGCCGGCGACAACACGACCATCACCAGTGCGCCGGTCCCCACCTGCATTGCCGCGACGACCAGCGCGGGCAACTGGTTCGGCAGCAGAAATCGGCGCAAATAGACGTACGCGGCCCCGTAGCTAGCGGTCGCCAACAGACAGGCAGCTTGCGCGGCGCCGCTGCCGGCGAGAAATCCCTGCCACGGCGAGAGCACCACGATCACGCCGGCTAAGCCGCACACCAGTCCCACCACCCGCCACCCGCTCGGACGATCCTCGGGCAACGCGACCGTCGCGATCAACATCGTCATCAACGGTGTCGATGCGTTGTAGATCGCCGCCAAACCGGACGTAATGTGCTGCTCGGCCATCGCGAACAACAGGAACGGCAGCACGCACAGCAGCACGCCCACCACCCCCGCGTGCGCCCAAACCGACAGCGACCTGGGTAGCGGCGCACGCGTCGCGGCGCAGAGCACCGCCAAGGTCAACGCCCCACCACCCAATCGAGCCAAGACGACCTGCGCCGGCGAGAGCCCCTCCAGGCCGACCTTGATGAACAGAAAACTCGCCCCCCAGGTCAAGGCCAACAGAATGAACTGGGCCAACACCCGCGAAGATCCACCGATCACGACGTCGAAGTTTCGTCCGGGCGCCGCACGGACGCTGGCGGGAATCCGACGCCATGGATCGGGGGGACTGAATCCCGACGCCCGGGTCGCTTTGCCCCTGCCCGTCGGACCACTGGCAGCATGGACGCCGTGACCTCCCCTCTCCACCTCCACCGCTATGGTCCGCCCGGCCCCGTGCAGGTTCTGGCCATCCACGGTCTGACCGGCCACGGCCGCCGCTGGCGGACGCTGTCAACCGTCCACCTGCCCGAATTGGCCGTCGCCGCACCCGATCTGCTCGGCCACGGCCGCTCGTCGTGGGCGGCGCCCTGGACGATCGACGCCAACGTGGCCGCGCTGGCGAGTCTGGTCGAAGACACCGCCGACAGCCCGGTGCTCGTCGTCGGCCATTCCTTCGGCGGCGCGATCGCGCTGCACCTGGCGGCGGCGTGCCCGGATCTGGTGTCCGGGCTGGTGCTGCTCGATCCCGCGGCCGGACTGGATGGGCAGTGGATGCGGGAGAGCGCCGAGGCGATGCTCGACTCCCCCGACTACACCGACCGCGACGAAGCCCGCACCGAGAAGTTCACCGGATCGTGGGCCGACGTGTCCCCCGTCGAACTCGACGAGGATCTCGACGAACATCTCATCGCCTTACCCAACGGCCGGTTCGGCTGGCGGGTGAGCGTGCCAGCGATGGTGTCGTACTGGAGCGAGCTGGCCCGCGATATCGTGCTGCCGCGGGAGGGAACCCCGACCACGCTGGTGCGGGCGCAGTGGACCGATCCGCCTTACATCAGCCAGGAACTGATCGGCGGGTTGTCGACCCGGCTCGGCGCGGACTTCACCCTGGTCGACTTCGCCTGCGAGCACATGGTTCCGCACGCCAAGCCGGCTGAGACGGCGGCCGTCATCCGGGGCATGCTCGAGAGCCGCTAGCGATGGCGCCGATCACCGACGAACAGGTCGAGCGGGTGCGCCGGCTGGTCGCCGCCATCCCGCCCGGCCGGGTGGCGACCTACGGCGACATCGCCTCGGCGGCAGCGCTTTCCAGCCCGCGCATCGTCGGCTGGATCATGCGCACCGATTCCTCCGACCTGCCGTGGCACCGGGTCATCACGGCCTCGGGCCGGCCCGCCGCGCATCTGGCGACCCACCAACTCGAGCGGCTGCGCGCCGAAGGGGTGTTGGCCCGGGATGGCCGTGTGGACCTGAGCCAGGCCCGCCACACGTTCTAGAGGATCAACCGGATCAGCGCGGCGGTGCGCGCCAGACCGGGGAACGCCGCCGCCGTCGACCGCGGATGCAACGCATGAACGGCGAGCCGGAACATCAACGCCCGCAACAGCATCTGCGGCCACTCTGGCAGGGCATCCCAGCGTTCGATGAGACCGTCGTCGGCTTCGCCCCACGCCAGTGCGTCGACGACGACGACACCCGCCGCCCACGACGCCGGCCGCCAGTAGGGCGTGATGTCGGTGATTCCGGGCGCGGCGGTGCCTGCGAACAATACGGTGCCGTACAGGTCGCCGTGGACCAGTTGGCTCGGGCTCTTGGTGGGCCGGCGCAAACTGGCGAGCTGGTTGATCAGGTCCACCGAACGCTCGCCGTCGGCGGAGCCGGGCGAGACCACCGCACCGGGCGGCAGGGAGTGCAACGGACGTTCCTCCCAGGCGGCGCGGTCGGCGGCGATGAAGACGTCGACATCGCTCCACGGCGCGACCGGGGCCTGGGTCAGGAACCGGGGCCGCTCGAGTTTGGCGGTCGCCTCGTGCAGCCGCACCCCTGCCGAGACCACCTCGTCGTGGCGGGGTTCGGGAGTACCGGCGACGAATGTGTCTGCCCGCCAACCCGAGACCACGTAGCGGCCGTCGGTCGAACGCACCGGCCGGGCCAGCCGCACGCCGTCGACGAACAATGTCTCGCGTACCTTCGCCGACCAGGCGGCCCTGGCGTGGTCGGCGATCACCGACAAGACGACCTCGCCGCAGCGCCAGCCGCCCTCCCACCCGGCACCGAGCGATTCGGGGTCGGCGTTCTTGAGACCGAACGCCGCCAAGACATGCTCCGGCGGTCGTTCGTCAGTCACCCGGACAGCCTAAGGTGTCGCGGCGCGTGCACGCCGTCAGTACATGACCATGTCGGGTTCGAGTTGTCGCGCCCACGCCACAATGCCGCCCTGCAGGTGCAGCGCATCGGAGAAACCGGCCTTCTTGAGCACCGCCAAGGCCTCCGCCGAGCGCACACCGGTCTTGCAGTACAGCACCGGGATGCGGTCCTGCGGCAGCCTGGCCAGGCCCTCGCCGGTCTCGATGACGGACTTCGGCAGCAGTTCGGCGCCGGAGATGTGGTTGATCTCCCACTCCACCGGCTCGCGGACGTCGATCAACGCCACCTTGGTCCCGGAGTCGAGAAGTTCACGCAGTTCGATGGGCGTGACGGTGGAGTCCGCCGCCGCGGCGGCAGCGGCCTGCGACACGACGCCGCAGAACTCCTCGTAGTCGATGAGCTCGGTGATCTTGGGCGTCTGCGGATCCTTGCGGATCCGGATCGTGCGGTAGGTCATGTCCAGGGCGTCGTAGACCATCAGCCGACCCAGCAGCGTCTCGCCGATGCCGGTGATCAGCTTGATGGCCTCGGTACCCATGATCGAGGCGATCGAGGCGCACAGGATGCCCAGCACGCCGCCCTCTGCGCATGACGGCACCATGCCTGGCGGCGGAGGTTCGGGATAGAGGTCGCGGTAGTTCAGGCCCAGCCCGTCCGGGGCGTCCTCCCAGAACACCGACGCCTGACCCTCGAAGCGATAGATCGAGCCCCACACGTAAGGCTTGTGCGCCAGGACGGCGGCATCGTTGACCAGGTAGCGGGTGGCGAAGTTGTCGGTGCCGTCGACGATCAGGTCATACTGCTCGAACAACTCCACCGCGTTGTCGGGTTCCAGGCGCAGCTCGTGCAGCCGCACCGTGACCAGCGGGTTGATCTCCAGCACCGAGTCGCGGGCGCTCTCGGCTTTGGGCCGGCCGACGTCGGACTGGCCGTGGATGATCTGGCGCTGCAGGTTGGACTCGTCGACCACGTCGAACTCGACGATGCCGATGGTGCCGACACCGGCCGCAGCCAGGTACAGCAGGGTGGGCGATCCGAGACCGCCGGCACCGATCACCAGCACCTTGGCGTTCTTGAGGCGTTTCTGCCCGTCGACGCCCAGGTCCGGGATGATCAGGTGGCGGCTGTAGCGCGCCACCTCCTCGCGGGTCAGCTCGGCGGCCGGCTCGACCAGCGGTGGCAACGGTGAAGACACCGGTCACTCCTCGGGTTCGACTCTTCCCCGCCCATCTCAGCAGGTAGACCAATCAACGGCAAACGTCGCCGGAAGCTTCCCCGCGGCTGGTCCGGCTCAGGCGATCGGGTACGGCCAGGGGTTGAACCGGCAGGTCTTGCCGTCGGCCTTGACGTACTCCGGGTCGAACTTCGACGCGTCGTCGTCCGATGTCGAGAAGGTCTGCTGCATCATCACCGGCGCCAGGCCGCCGTTCTCGTCGCACGGCTCGTGGTGCTGATAGCCGATCGCGTGGCCGACCTCGTGGTTGACCACATACTGCCGGTAGGACCCGATGTCTCCCTGGAACGGCACCGCGCCGCGCACCCAGCGCGCCTCGTTGATGAACACCCTGGGCTGGGCATCGGGCCCGTAGGCCGGGTTGTAGCAGGACGACTCGATGGGGATCTCGTAGCCGCACCCCTCCCGCACCGTCATCGGCGAGGTCAGCGACACCCGGAAGTCGGGTTTGACGTCGGGGCTGCTGGCGTCGATGCGCTGGAAGGCGAACTGCGGATTGTGGATCCAGCTCTTTGGATTACTCAGCGTCTCGCTGACCATCCGGGCGAAACCCTCGTCCCCGCCGAATGGCGTGGTGTCGATCCCGTCTTCCACCTCGACGGTGTAGGTGAACGTCTTGGCGGTGCCCTCACCGACCTTCGGGGTGGTCCCCTCGACGATGTGCCACGTCTTCGCACCCGCCTCGGTGAAGACGCCGCCGTCGGGCAGGATCCCGGTCGGCAGGTTGGCGTCGAACTCGGTCAGTCCGCGCGGCGGGGCGCCGATGATCGACGTTCCGCTGGAGCCGATGGTCGGTGGCCCCTGCACCGCGTCGTGGCCAGCGTGCGGCGCGGGCGCCGCGGTGCCGGTGATGGTCTGGTAGAGCACGATCCCGGTGATCGCGATCAGCACGGGAAGGGCGTAGGCCCGCCAGCCGTAGGTCGAGACGAACCGCCCCAGCCACGTCTGTTTGCGCCACTGCCGACGTTGATCACGGTTGGACCGAACCCGGCCGGACTCCCCGGCCACGGGGTCGCGCTGGGCGCGCAGCGGCTCACGCCACTCGTCGCGCAGCACCGGTACACGACCGCCCCCGCGGTGCCCCGGGTCGTAGGTCACCGACCCAGGATGGCACAACAGCCTGATCGAACCGTCCCGGCGCGCCCGGACCATCCCCCGCGCCCACTACGGGCGAGTAACCCGAACCGAGTAGTAGTGTCGGTGCGACGAGGCTGGGAGCATGCCGACCCGCACGCCCCGCCAGCAGAGCAGATTGAGGGCCCATGAGCGAACTCGCCGACACGGCCGAGCGGAAATCCGCTCGCACGGCCAATGGCGACCGACCCGCGAATCGGCGCGGCAGCCGGCTGCCGCGCGACGAGCGACGGGGCCAGTTACTGGCCGCTGCCAGTGAAGTCTTTGTCGACCGCGGCTATCACGCCGCAGGCATGGACGAGATCGCCGACCGTGCCGGGGTGAGCAAACCCGTTCTCTACCAACACTTTGCGAGCAAGCTCGAGCTGTATCTGGCGGTCCTGCAACGCCACGTCGACAACCTGGTGTCCGGTGTGCGTCAAGCCCTGCGCACCACGACCGACAACCGGCAGCGGCTGCGCGCCGCGGTGCAGGCCTTCTTCGACTTCATCGAGCACGACGGTCAGGGCTACCGGCTGATCTTCGAGAACGACTACGTCACCGAACCGCAGGTCGCCGTGCAGGTGAAGGTGGCCACCGAGGCGTGCACCGACGCCGTGTTCGATCTGATCAGTCGCGATTCCGGGCTGGACCCGCACCGCGCCCGGATGATCGCGGTCGGACTGGTCGGCATCAGCGTCGACTGCGCACGCTACTGGCTGGACGCCGACCGCCCGATCACGAAGGAAGACGCGGTCGACGGGACGGTGCAGTTCGCCTGGGGCGGACTGTCACACGTCCCGCTGACCCGCGGCTAAGCGCCCGCTGCCGGGCTCGCGCCGATACCGAAGCCGACCCGGCGAGTGTCGGCGACACCGATCTCGATATAGGTGATCTTGCTGCTCTGCACCAGGAACCGGCGACCCTTGTCATCGGTCAGGCTCAGCACACCAGAGCCGCCCTCCGACAATGCCGACGTCACCAGCTCTTCGACCTCGCTGGGCGTCTGAGAGCTGGCGAAGACCAGCTCACGTGGGCTGTCCGAGACACCGATCTTGACCTCCACGCTGGACCCTTCCGTTCGTAGGCGCGTTACCCCAGAAGGCTAGTGGACACCCGCCCGCACAGTTACGCCCAGCCGTTCGCGTTTAGCGAATAGGGCGTCAAGCTGCGATAACAGCATGGCAACGAGCAGGCGCGGCGCGCCGTCGCGAACACCGCACGGTCCCTAGCCTGATCTGGTGACCGACAAGAAGCGCCGAGGTGGCCTGGTGCAGTGGCCCCGGGTGGCCCTGACCGTCGCCGGCGTGCTGGTCGCGACCTCGGCGACGACGTTCGTCGTGCGGACCGGCGACGCCGCCACCACGATCCCGGACATCGGCAGTGCCTCCCCCAAACGCACGGTCACCGCTACCCCCGGCCCGCTGACCTCCACCCCGCCTGCCGCGCCGGTCACCGTCACGGTGCCGGGCCTGCCCGTCGAGACTCCGGTCGTCATCGCCCCGAGCACTCCCGCCGCCGCGCCGCTGGCCCAACCGCTAGTCGATGCCCGCCAGGTGATCTACACGGTGGCCGGTAACCAGCGCCCCGACGACTCGGTGACCATCGTCTACGCAGACGAGACCGGCGCACTGCGCACCGTCGAGAACGTCGCGCTGCCGTGGCGACTTGCCGTGATCCCCACCGTCCCGGTCAACTACGTCACCGCCAGCAGCGGCGGAAGTCAGCTCAACTGCTGGATCACCGACGCCGGCGGGGCGACCGTCGCAGCCCAGACCGACAACACGATCTCGGCGACCTGTAATCGCTAGGGGTCAGGCCAGACCGAGCTGACGCATCCGGTCGTCGTGGGTGCGCTGCAGCCGGCCGAAGAACTCGGTGACCTGTCCAAGGCCACCCGGGCCGGCCAACACCAGGTCGACCAGTTCGTCGTGGTCGGCCAGCACGTACTGGGCCTGGGTGATGGCCTCGCCCAGCAGCCGCCGCGACCACAACGCCAGCCGGCTGCGCTGCCGGCCGCTGGCGGTCACCGCCTGGCGGACCTCGGCGACCACGAACTGCGAGTGGCCGGTCTCGGAGAGCACCCGGCGCACCACCGCGGCCACCTCGTCGGGCAGGACGTCGGCGATCTCCAGGTAGAAGTCGGCGGCCAGCGCGTCGCCGACGTAGGTCTTGACCAGGGCCTCCAGCCAGGTACTCGGCGTGGTCAGCCGGTGGTAGTTCTCCAGCGCTGAGGCGTAGCGCGTCATCGCCGGCACCACGTCGACCCCGCGGGCCTCCAGTGCGTCATGCAGCAACTCGTAGTGCACCATCTCCGCGGCGGCCATGCTGGCCATGTTGATCCGGCCGCGCAGATCCGGCGCCATCCGCGCTTCCTCGGTGAGCCGGTAGAAAGCCGCCACCTCGCCGTAGGCCAGCAGAGCGAACAACTCCGTGACGCCGGGATGGTCGGCAGCAATTCTCGACGGCGATGCCGCGGGCTGGGAGGCGGTCATGGCCGCCACTGTAGTCCCGGGCGGAGCGCCGATCAGTCCCGGCAAGCCCGACCAGCTACAATGGGCTCTGACTACCGCCGTCAGGCGGCGTCAAGGAAATGTGCGTGCACGCAGTGGGCCCGCCTCCCTCAGTGCAGGGCCCGGCGAATCGGCATCGAACTTCTTGAAGCCGACTCCATTCCGAACGTCAGAACTCGTGCGCGCTTTGGAAGCACTAACGAGGAACGACATCGGAAGGCACAGCGCCCCAAGCATGACACCACTGACAACTCATCCCCAGACCTCATTCGCCGAGCTCGGCGTCCGTGACGAAATCGTCCGGGCACTTGCCGAAGACGGCAAGGAATTCGCGTTCGCCATCCAGGAACTGACCCTGCCGATGGCTCTGGCCGGCGACGACCTCATCGGCCAGGCCCGCACCGGCATGGGCAAGACCCTTGCCTTCGGCGTGCCGATGCTTCAGCGCATCACCACCGACCCCGAGCGTGAACTCACCGGCATCCCGCGTGGCCTGGTCGTCGTGCCGACCCGCGAGCTGTGCCTGCAGGTGTACGAAGACCTCGCCAGCGCCGCGAAGTATCTGCGCGCCGGCGATCGCAAGCTGTCGGTCACCTCCATTTACGGCGGGCGCCCCTACGAGGCCCAGATCGCGGCCCTACAGAAGGGCGTCGACGTCGTGATCGGCACCCCCGGCCGGTTGCTCGACCTCGCTCAGCAGGGTCACCTGCAGCTCGGCGGGCTGAGCATGCTGGTGCTCGACGAGGCCGACGAGATGCTCGACCTGGGCTTCCTGCCCGACATCGAGCGCATCCTGCGCCAGATCCCCGACGAGCGGCAGGCCATGCTGTTCTCGGCGACCATGCCGGACCCGATCATCACGCTGGCCCGCACCTTCATGAAGCAGCCGACCCACATCCGGGCCGAGGGCGTGCAAGGGGCGGCCACCCACGACACCACCGAGCAGTTCGTCTACCGCGCGCACGCGCTGGACAAGGTCGAGATGGTCGCCCGCATCCTGCAGGCCGATGGCCGCGGAGCGACGATGATCTTCACCCGCACCAAGCGCACCGCGCAGAAGGTCGCCGACGAACTCGCCGAGCGTGGGTTCAAGGTCGGCGCGGTGCACGGTGACCTGGGCCAGATCGCCCGCGAGAAAGCCCTGAAGTCGTTCCGCACCGGTGATATCGACGTGCTGGTGGCTACCGACGTGGCAGCTCGAGGTATCGATATCGACGACATCACCCACGTCATCAACTACCAGATCCCCGAGGACGAACAGGCCTACGTGCACCGCATCGGCCGCACCGGCCGGGCCGGCAAGACCGGTATCGCGATCACCCTGGTCGACTGGGACGAGCTCGAGCGCTGGTCGATGATCGACAAGGCCCTCAAGCTGGACTGCGCCGATCCCGCCGAGACCTACTCCAACTCGCCGCACCTCTACGCGGAGTTGGGCATTCCCGCCGACGCCACCGGCTCCGTCGGCACCGCGCGTAAGCCGCGGACGTCCGCCAGGGGCGCCACCAAGACCGAGGACAAGGACGCCACCCGGATCAGCTCCACCGACTCCACCCGGGAACGGTCCGGTCGCACCCGCTCGCGTCGCCGCACCCGCGGCGGCGAAGGCGCCACCGGCCATGTCGAGAATGCCGCCGAGAAGACGTCGGACGGTCAGCCCGACGGGTCGGCTGCCGAGTCCGCCTCCGGTGACGGCAGCCCGGCCCGCAAGCGCCGGCGCCGTCGTCGCCCGAACAAGGCGGCCGAGGCCGGCGCGACCGCCGGCTGACGACCACTATCGTCGCCTAGATGGTCAGACCCGAGCGCCGTACCAAAGGCGATCTCGTCGCCGCGGCGACGATCGCGCTCGTCGTGGTCGTCGTGGCCGGACTGTTCTGGTGGAACAGTTCGGCACGGGCCACGATCAGCCGCCCCGCTACCACGGCGGCGCCCAATCCCGTTCCCGCGCGGGTGGTTCCCGATACGCTGCACCAGCTGTGGACGGCGGCCAGCCCGCGCACGCTGAGCCCGATCATCGTCGGCGGCACCGTGGTGACCGGCGATGGGCAGGCCGTCGACGGCCACGACCCACAGACCGGCCAGGTCCGCTGGACCTTCGCCCGCAATCTGCCGCTGTGCGGGGTGTCCTACGTCTACGACCTTGCCGTGGCCGTCTATCCCGACGAGCGCGGCTGCGGGCAGGTCAGCAGCATCAACGGCGGCACCGGCCGGCGCGGGCCGACCCGCACCGCCTACGCCGATCAGCGGGTTGTGCTCAGCTCCAACGGCAGCGCTGTGCTGTCCGCCGGGCCGACCCGGCTGGAACTGTGGCGCTCGGATCTGGTCCGGATGCTGTCCTATGGCGAGATCGACGCCCGAATCAAGCCGGTCAACCAGGGCATCGGCGCCGGTTGCACGCTGATGTCGGCCGCGGCCAGCGACGAGGCCGTCTCGGTGCTGGAAGCCTGCCGCGACCAGAAGGACCTGCGCCTCACTCTGCTGCGGCCTGCCAAAGAGGAAGACGAGCCCGACACCAAGAACGTGCCGCTGCCCGGGGTGGCCGCCGATTCCGAAGCTCGAGTGCTGGCCGTGGCGGGCACCACCACCGCGGTCT
Source organism: Mycolicibacterium sp. CBM1 (assembly GCF_054073305.1). Lineage (NCBI taxonomy): Bacteria > Bacillati > Actinomycetota > Actinomycetes > Mycobacteriales > Mycobacteriaceae > Mycobacterium > Mycolicibacterium sp. CBM1. Next base: position 163,990 of record NZ_JBSXPP010000013.1, read on the forward strand.
ATCTGCCCTCGCCGCGCCCGGAGATCGCCATCTACGACGACACCGGCACCAAGGTGTCCAGCACACTGCTCAAGAAGGCGCCGATCCTGGCCAACCCGGCGCAGGCGGTCACCCGCGCGGGTGACCTGTTCACCTGGTGGACCGGCGACAGCGTCGAGGTTTTCGACGGTCGGCTGAGCTACCGCTACACCATCGAGGCGGCCGGGCCGGTGGCGCCGTTGGGTCCCGCCACGATGATGGCCGGCCGGCTGCTGATCCCGCTCACCACCGGCCTCGGCGTGTACGACCCGACCAGCGGCGAGAACCAGCGCACCATCGCCGTAACCCACCCGGCCGGCAACGGTCCGGTGGTACCGGGCGTGACCGGGTCGATCGTGATCGAGCAGCGCGGGGACACGGTCGCGGCGTTCGGGCCGAAAACCTAACGCCCGCTCTACAACTCGGGTGCGAAGGTGGGCAGCACCTTGCCCGACTTCCAATATTTGAGCAGCGCGTCGGCAAGCTCCCGGTACGCCGTGCCGCCCTTGTTCTTGCGGCCCGCGAGCACCGACGACCCCGACGCGCTGGCCTCGGCAAACCGCACAGTGCGCGGGATCGGCGGGGACAGCACCGGAAGGTCGTAGCGGTCGGCCACGTCGAGCAGCACGTCGCGGCTGTGCGTGGTCCGCGAGTCGTACAGGGTGGGCAGCGCGCCGAGCAGTTTGAGGTCCGGGTTGGTGATCTGCTGGACATCGGCGACCGTGCGCAGGAATTGCCCGACGCCGCGGTGCGCCAACGTCTCGCACTGCAGCGGCACGATCACCTCACCGGCGGCGGTCAGCCCGTTGAGCGTCAGCACCCCCAGCGACGGCGGGCAGTCGATGATCACCACGTCGAACTGATCGTCGAGCTTCGCCAGTGCCCGCTTCAGCGCGTACTCGCGCCCAGCCCGCATCAGCAGCATGGCCTCGGCGCCCGCCAGGTCGATGTTGGCCGGCAACAACGTCATGCCCTCGGCGGTGGTCACCAGCGCGGCGCCGGGCTCCACGTCGCCCAGCAGCACTTCGTGGACCGACACCGGCAGCTTGTCCGGATCGGCACCCAGCGAGAACGTCAGACATCCTTGCGGGTCGAGGTCGACGAGCAAGACACGCTTGCCCGCATCGACGAGAGCCGCCCCCAGAGACGCGACCGTGGTCGTCTTGGCCACCCCACCCTTCTGGTTGGCCACCGCGAGTACTCGGGTCACGACCACCATCCTTGCAGGTTCTGCGCGGAAGCGTCCCGGCTGCCACGCCACACCTGGTCATCGGGCACAATCGGTGGACGTGAGCGTCGGCACCCATCGGTTGGTCCTGCTTCGACACGGCGAGACCGAATGGTCCCGTGATCGCAAGCACACCAGTACCACCGACATCGACCTCACTGAGCAGGGGCGCGAGCAGGCCAAGCTGGCCGCCCACACCATCGCACACCTGGACCTGGACAACCCGCTGGTGTTGAGCAGCCCGCGCAAACGTGCGCTGGCCACCGCCGAATTGGCCGGCCTGACCATCGACGAGGTGTCCCCGCTGCTGGTCGAGTGGGACTACGGCGACTACGAGGGCATGACCACCCACGACATCCGCACCGCGACGCCCGGCTGGCTGCTGTGGACCTACGGATGCCCGGGCGGGGAGAGCGTCGACCAGGTCAGCATGCGCGCCGACCAAGCCGTCGCCCGCGCGTTGGACGCGATGCCCGAACGTGACGTGGTGTTCGTCAGTCACGGCCACTTCTCCCGCTCGGTGGTAACCCGGTGGGTCGAGCAGCCGCTGCGCGAGGGTGCCAGGTACGGCTTCGGCACCGCGGCTGTGGCGGTGTGCGGGTTCGAGTACGGGCTGCGGCAGCTGTCCGCCCTGGGCCTGACCAGCCACCGCGAGCCGGTCACCGGGACGTGACCGCGCGCCCTCGCTTCGTGCTGAGCGAGCCCGCCGGGACGGTCGTCGCCGACGGGATCACGGCCGGTTTCGCCGACGTCGCCGCCGCGTCGGCGGCGCTGGCCGACGGCACAGCCGAGGTGGTGGTGGGCGCGTTGCCCTTCGACATCCGGGAGGCGGCGGCGTTGCTGGCACCGGAGTCGATGACGTTCGGTGACACCCTGCCCGAGTGGCCGCGCCACGACCTGCCGCCGGTACACATCGCCGAGACCGTGCCCGCGCCCGACGTACACCGGGCCCGCATCCGGGCCGCGCTGCGGAGCCTCACCGACCCGGAAAACCCTTTGCAGAAGGTCGTTCTGGCGCGCGCGCTGCGGCTGGTCGCCGACAGCCCGCTCGACGAATTGGAAATCCTGCGCCGCCTGGTCGCCGACGACGCCGAAGCCAGCGCCTACTTCGCCGACCTGTCACCCGCCGGCGGCGAGTATCTCGGCACCGCCCTGGTCGGGGCCAGCCCTGAGTTGCTGGTCGCCCGCCGCGGGAGTGTGGTGACCTGCCAGCCGTTCGCCGGTTCGGCACCCCGCGCCGCCGACCCCAGCACGGACGCAGCCAACGGCGCGGCCCTGGCCGAGTCGGGCAAGAACCGCCACGAACACCAGTTGGTCGTCGACACCTTGCGCGCCGCGCTGGAACCGCTCTGCAGCGATCTCGAGGTGGCGGCCAGCCCACAGCTCAGCCGCACTGCCGCCCTGTGGCATCTGTCCACCCCGATCCGCGGGCGTCTGCGCGAGACGTCGACGACCGCCCTCGATCTGGCGCTGGCGCTGCATCCCACGCCGGCGGTCGGCGGTGTGCCGACGCAGACCGCGGTCGACGTGATCGCCGAACTGGAAGGTGACCGCGGCTTCTACGCCGGGGCGGTGGGCTGGTGTGACGCCCGTGGTGACGGCCGCTGGGTGGTAGCGATCCGTGGTGCGCAGCTGTCCGCCGACCGGTGCGGCGCGCTGGCGCTGGCCGGCGGCGGTATTGTCGCCGAATCCGATCCCGACGACGAAGTCGCCGAGACGACAACCAAATTCAGGACCATCCTCTCGGCATTGGGGGTAGAGCAGTGACCGTGATCCGTCGAGCGCGGCCCGGCGACGAAGGCGAGATCGTCGCGATGATCCGCGAACTCGCCGAGTTCGAGAAGGCCGCCGATCAGTGCACGGTCACCGAAAGCCAGATCGCCGCAGCGCTTTTCGCCGACAACCCGATCGGCTTCTGCCATCTCGCCGAGGTCGACGGCGAGGCGGCCGCGGTGGCCCTGTGGTTCCGGAACTTCTCCACCTGGGACGGAGTGGCCGGCATCTACCTGGAGGACCTGTTCGTCCGTGACGGGTTCCGCCGCCGGGGCCTGGCCCGGGCTCTGCTGGCGACGCTAGCCAAGGAATGCGTCGACAACGGCTACTCCCGCCTGGCCTGGGCGGTGTTGGACTGGAATGTCAACGCGATCGCGCTCTACGACGGTGTCGGCGGCAAGCCGATGTCGGAGTGGATCACCTACCGGGTCACCGGTGACAAGCTCACCGGGTTGGCCGCCGAAGCCTGATCTCTCACTCCCCCGCCCGCGACGCCCAGCGAACCGCCGCCGGGCTGAACAGCAGGCCCAGCACGACCACGGCGACCGCGCCCATTGCGATCGCGTAGATCGGCTGGTGCGACCGCACGATGTACCAGGCCACCGGCAACAGCAACAGGTTGGCGAACACGGTGATGCCGCGACCCCAGCGCCGTCCGGTGGCCAGCGCCCAGCCGGCGGCCAATACCGCGGCGCCCATCACGGCGAACCAGGCGGCGGTGCCGAAACCGTTGACGATGTGCTGGTCGGCGCCGGTCAGCCCACGCACCACCAGCACCGCCGCAACAACGAGCGCGACCACCCCTTCGGCAGCGGTCACGACACCGGCATAGCGCACCACGGGCGGGAATCGGACATCCGTCACGCCAGTACGGTACCGAGCGCTCAGCGCCGGAACACCACCCACCGCATCGCGCAGTACATGTAGACGCCTTCGCACGCCCCGGCCGCCATCCGCGCCACGTGGTACTCCATCCCGAACGCCCGCAGCGCGCTGGAGACACCGAGGATGAACGCCGCATAGTTGACGATCACCACGACGACGTAGACGGCGATCTGCGGCCCGACAGCACCGTGCGAGCGGAAGTTGAGTACCCGGTTGAGTACGTAACTGACCGCGAACGCACACCCGTAGGCCGCCGATACCGCCAGACCGAACGGCACCCGCAGCGCACCGTGCAGGACGGTCAACAGCGCCAGGTCCAACGCGAAGGTCAGCGAGTTGATCACCACGAAGCCCAGAAATGTCGGGGCCACAACGGAATTCAGGCCGAATGGCAACCGTGCGGCAACAGCCTCGCACGCGCGGTGAAACCAGCCGACGGCGCTGGCCGGGCTGACTTGTGACCCCACAACCACGCCGCGAGCATCTCACCGGCAGCTGTCCGCTTCGTGATGCGCAGGCAAACAGTTCAAGCTGGGCGACGGGACCCGGTTAGGCTCGAACCTCGTGCGTGCCGTCCTGATCGTGAACCCCAACGCCACTTCGACCACCGCTGCCGGCCGCGACCTGCTGGCCCACGCGTTGGAGAGCCGGGTGGAGCTGACCGTCGTGCACACCGACCACCGCGGCCATGCGATCGAGATCTCCGCCGCAGCCAGGCGCGACGGCATCGACGTGATCATCGTCCACGGCGGCGACGGCACAGTGAACGAAGTCGTCAACGGCCTGTTGGGTCTTCCCTCTCAGGATCGGCCGGCCCCAGCTGTGCCGCTGCCCGCGGTGGCGGTGGTCCCCGGCGGGTCAGCCAACGTCTTTGCCCGCGCCCTGGGCATCAGCCCTGACCCGATCGAGGCCACCAATCAGCTCATCGACCTGCTCACCGCGCGGCGAAACGGCGCCGAATGGCGCCGCATCGGATTGATGGACTGCGGCGAGCGGTGGGCGGTGTTCACCGCCGGCATGGGCGTCGACGGCGACGTGGTCGCCGCCGTCGAGGCGCAGCGGGCCAAGGGACGCAAGGTCACCGCAGGCCGCTACGTGCGGGTTGCGGTGCGCGAGGTGCTGGCCAGCGTGCGCCGGGAACCTCGACTGAGCCTGCAGCTTCCGGGCCGTGAACCGGTGGCGGGGGTGTACTTCGCGTTCATCTCGAACTCGAGTCCGTGGACCTATGCCAACACCCGACCGGTGTGGACCAACCCCGACACGACGTTTGAGACCGGGCTCGGCGTGTTCGCCACGACCAGCATGAACGTCTGGAAGAACCTGATGCTGGTGCGGCGCATGCTGTCGAAGAAGGCCGACATCAAGGCCAGCCACCTGATCCGCGAGGACGACGTGGCCTGGGTGCGGATCACCGCATCCGAACCGGTCGCCAGCCAGATCGACGGAGATTTTGTCGGACTTCGAGCGGAAATGACTTTCCGTGCGGCGCCAGGGGCGCTGAGCGTGGTCGCTCCACCCAGCGAGATCGCGCCTGACCAGCGGTAATGCCGTGAAACCTGCCGCTTCAGGGCGCAGGTGGATTAAGTGTAGTACAAACGGGTAGAGGGTTTTTGAACAGGCCCCCAGCCTGAGGTTGTAGTGACGTTGCACACGTGTTAACTGAGTCCTATTGACATCCGTCAGGGCTGTGAAACGATCGGATGCAACAGCACAGAAACATTTATGTGCACGCGTTAACAGCCGAAGACAAATCGAGTGCGTTTCATCGCGCGCATAGTAAGGAGTAGCGACAAATGGATTGGCGCCACAAGGCGGTCTGCCGTGACGAAGATCCGGAACTGTTCTTCCCCGTGGGGAACAGCGGCCCGGCTCTCGCCCAGATCGCTGACGCGAAGCTCGTCTGCAACCGGTGCCCAGTAACCACCGAGTGCCTGACCTGGGCTTTGGATTCCGGCCAGGATGCCGGTGTCTGGGGCGGCATGAGCGAGGACGAGCGTCGTGCGCTCAAGCGGCGTAACGCCCGCACCCGCGCACGCAGCACCGTCTGAGCCTCGGCTCAACCTAAAGATCGCGACTCTGGGCAAATGCCCGGGGCCGCGATCTTTATTTTCGGATGTTGATTGGGTCACATTTGCTATTGCGAAAGGCGCGCGCTTGATCTGCGCCCCAACGGGACTCGCAACACGACGTCCGTACCACCGCCGGGAACGTCGTGCATTCCGAGGGAACCGTCGAGTTCGGCGGTGACCAGTGTCCGCACGATCTGCAGGCCCAACCGGTCGGACTTCTCCAGACTGAAGCCCTCGGGCAGCCCTCGCCCGTCGTCGTGCACCACCACGTCGAGCCAACGCGCCGAACGCTCGGCGCGGATGGTCACACTGCCGCGCTTGGCCGAGGACTCGAAGGCGTGCTCGATGGCGTTCTGCACGAGTTCGGTGACCACCATGACCAAGGCGGTTGCCCGGTCGGCGTCGAGCACCCCCAGCGCCCCCTCCCGGTTGATCCGGATCGGGGCGTCCACCCGGGCGACGTCGTTCATGATCGGCAGGATCCGGTCGATCACCTCATCGAGGTTGACCTCTTCGTCCACCGACATCGACAGCGCCTCGTGAACCTGGGCGATGGAAGCCACCCGGCGCACCGATTCCATCAGGGCCTCGCGGGCCTCCTCGTTACTGGTGCGGCGGGACTGCAGCCGGAGCAGGGCCGCGACGGTCTGCAGATTGTTCTTGACCCGGTGATGGATCTCCCGGATCGTCGCGTCCTTGGACAGCAGGGCGCGGTCGCGGCGCTTGACCTCGGTGACGTCCCGGATGAGCATCGCCGCCCCGGCAGCGGCGCCGTGGACCACCAAGGGCAGCGTGCGCAGTAGTACCGCCGCCCCGCCGGCATCGACCTCCAGCCGCATGCTCGCCCCGCCGGCCAGCGAGTCGCGCACGTGCGCGGCCAGTTCCTGGGCTTCGAACGGGTCGGAGATCAGCGGTCGGGTGATCGCTACCAGGTTGTGGCCTTCTAACTCGGCGCTCAGGCCCATCCGGTGGTACGCCGACAATGCATTGGGGCTGGCGTAGGTCACCACCCCGTCGACGTCGAGGCGGATAAAACCGTCGCCCACGCGCGGGCTGGAGCGGGACAGCGCCAGATCACCGACGTTGGGGAACGTCGCCTCCGACAGCATGTGCAGCAGGTTGCCGGCACAGTCCAGGTACGCCTTCTCCAGCGGCGACGACGTGCGCCGCTCGGCAAGCACAGCCTGATGGGTCAGGACCGCCACGACCTGGTTGTTGTAGCGCACCGGGACGGCTTCGACGTTGAGTCCCGGCTCGCGCAGTGCGGTGTCGGCATCGCCGCGCCGGATCGCGCCGGAGGTGAACGCGACGGCCACCAACGGCAGGTCCACCTCGGCGACGACGGTGCCGACCGCGTCCTTGAGTAGGACGGTCGGGGCGGTGTTGGGCCGGCACTGGGCGACGCACACCAGTGCGCCATCGTCGCGGCGCACCCACATCAGGTAATCGGCGAAGGACAGGTCCGCCAACAGTTGCCACTCACCGACCACCGCGTGCAGGTGATCCACGGCGCCGCCGGGCAGCACCGTGTGCTCGGCGAGCAGGTCACCGAGGGTCGACACGAAGCTAGTCGATCACGGCAATAAGGTCGCCCGCCTGGATGACGTCACCCACCGAGACGTTGACCTCGGTCACGGTGCCGCCCACTTCGGCGAGCACCGGGATCTCCATCTTCATCGACTCGAGAAGCACCAGGATGTCGCCCGCACCGATCTGGTCTCCCTGGTTGACCACAACCTCGAGCACACTGGCCACGATTTCGGCGCGCACATCCTCGGCCATCTTCACCCTCACTCCTGTGTCTAGATCGGCTCTATCGAACCACAACACCGGGTGGTCAGCGGTTCGGTAGGGCCGTGAGACACTGTATGCAAGCGTCGACCCAATGGAGGTACATCATGGCCAAGCGTGGCCGGAAGAAGCGTGACCGCAAGCACAGCAAGGCCAACCACGGCAAGCGGCCCAACGCCTGACATCTGTCAGCTGATACACGAAGTGCCCGGCAGCTTGCCGGGCACTTTTGTGTATGCGGGTGGTGATGCGAGCGGCTATCCGCGGCGGATGATCGTGGTGCGGCTGATCTCCAAACGCACCCGCTCCAGCAGGTGATGCGGGGCTTTCTCGCCGCTGCACTTCTTGGCGACCAGGCTCTTGATGCGTTCTTCGACGCCGTAGTGGCGCAGGCAGGTGGGGCATTCCTCGAGATGGTGCCGGAGCCGATCGCGGGTCTCGGCGGTGCACTCGCCGTCGAGCAGCGTCCACACTTCGGCGATCACCGCCGCGCACTCGGGATGGTCCGGATCGATAGGTCCGATCGGCGGACGCCACTCCGCCTCGCCGCCGGGTACCGCCTGGTCGCCAGTCATGACGACACCTCCTCGGGCTCGTCCTGAATCTGTCCGCTGAATTCATCCCCGGGTTGTTCCACTCCTGCCCGCCGGGTGAACCCGCGTTCCTTGGCAACGTCGGCCAGCAAGGTACGCAGCTGTCGTCGGCCTCGGTGTAGCCGAGACATCACTGTCCCGATCGGAGTGTCCATGATCTCGGCGATCTCCTTGTACGGGAAGCCCTCGACGTCGGCGTAGTACACCGCCATCCGGAAGTCCTCCGGAAGTGCCTGAAGAGCTTCTTTGATCTCGGTGTCCGGCAGCAGCTCGAGTGCTTCGACCTCGGCCGATCGCAAGCCTGTCGACGTGTGCTCGGCGTTGGCCGCCAGCTGCCAGTCGGTGATCTCCTCGGTCGGATACTCCGCCGGTTGGCGCTGCTTCTTGCGGTAGCTGTTGATGTAGGTGTTGGTCAGGATCCGGTAGAGCCAGGCCTTCAGGTTGGTTCCCGCGCGGAACGATCGGAAGCCGGCGTAGGCCTTGACCATGGTTTCCTGCAACAGGTCTTCGGCGTCTGCGGGGTTGCGCGTCATGCGCAGCGCACCACCGTAGAGCTGGTCCAGGAGCGGGATCGCGTCGCGCTCGAAGCGCGCGGTCAGTTCCGCGTCGGATTCCTCGCGCGTCGCGGTCGGGGCCGCACCCGAGTCGTCGGCGGCGTCGATGTCGGTCATCGTGGGTGACACAGTCCCTTCTGCCGCGGCGCCCAGCAAGAGCTCCGGCAGCGGTATCGGACGAACGAGAAATATGGCGGGCCGCTCTTCGACCATCAGGCTGAGGGCAGCTGACACCGGACTTCTCTCCTTCCAATCCTAAGGCTGTGAGCGACATCTTTTTCGGTCGCGGTCCCCGACCGGGGTGACTACAGTCCACAACGGCATTTCCCGGCGCCCTATTTCCGGGCCCACGACCGCCGAGTTAGGCTGCGGCGCGTGAAGCGCGCGGCAACACCGGCGATCGCCGCGCTGGTGGCAGCGGGCATCCCCCACGAGGTGCTGCGCTATCAGCACGATCCGCGAGCCGACTCCTACGGTGACGAGGCGGTCGCCGCCCTGGCCGGCGGCACCCTGGTGCCCGAGCAGATCTTCAAGACGCTGGTGATCGCGGCCGGTTCCGCCCTCGCGGTGGCGGTGGTGCCGGTGCCGTCGAAGCTGTCGCTGAAGGCCGCCGCCGCGGCGCTGGGACTGCCGAAAGCGACCATGGCCGAGCAGGCAGCGGCCGAACGGGCCACCGGTTATGTGCTGGGCGGCATCTCCCCCCTCGGGCAACGCCGCAGGCTGCCGACGGTGGTGGACAGCTCCGCGCTGGGCTTCGAGAAGGTGCTGTGCAGCGCCGGCAAACGCGGCTGGGACGTAGCGCTGGCACCACAGGACCTCATTCGGCTGACCCAGGCGGTAACCGCCGACATTCGCGCTTTAGGGTGACGCCATGGCACGCACATCGTTCGCAGGCAAAACAATGTTCATCTCCGGCGCCAGCCGCGGTATCGGCCTGGCCATCGCCAAGCGCGTCGCCGCCGACGGTGCCAACGTTGCGCTGGTGGCCAAGACCACCGAGCCGCACCCCAAGCTGCCCGGCACCATCTACACCGCCGCCAAGGAGATCGAAGAGGTCGGCGGCCAGGCCCTACCCCTCGTCGGAGACGTCCGCGACGGCGATTCGGTGGCCGAGGCCGTCGCGAAAGCCGTCGAGCAGTTCGGTGCCATCGACATCTGCGTCAACAACGCCTCGGCGATCAACCTCGGCTCGATCGAGGAGGTGCCGCTCAAGCGCTTCGATTTGATGAACGGCATCCAGGTGCGCGGCACCTACGCCGTCTCGCAGGCGTGCATCCCGCACATGAAGGGCCGGGACAACCCGCACATCCTCACGCTGTCGCCGCCGATCCGGCTGGAGTCGCAGTGGCTCAAGCCGACCCCGTACATGATGGCGAAGTTCGGAATGACGTTGTGCGCGTTGGGTATCGCCGAAGAGATGCGCGAAGCCGGGATTGCCTCCAACACGCTGTGGCCGCGCACCATGGTGGCCACCGCCGCCGTGCAGAACCTGCTGGGCGGTGACGAGGCGATGGCCCGCTCACGCAAGCCGGAGGTGTACTCCGACGCCGCCTACGCCGTGCTGAGCAAGCCCGCGCGCGAGTTCACCGGGCACTCCCTGCTGTGCGAGGACGTGCTGCTCGACGCCGGTGTCACCGACCTGTCGGTGTATGACTGCATCCCCGGCTCCGAGCTGGGGGTCGACCTGTGGGTCGACACCCCCAACCCGCCCGGCTACCAAGCCTAGGGCAAGGCAGCCGCGACAGCGTTCCTGCCCGCATGCTTGGCCTTGTACATCGCCAAGTCTGCCCGTGTGGTCATGGACGTGATCGCCTCTCCGGGCGGCGCGAGCGTCGCCCCTAAGCTCAGGCTCGCATGGATGGTCATGCCGCCGTACCTGATCGGTTCGGCGGCGCGACGACGAATGGCCTCGGCGATCTCGGTCGCCTCGTCGATGCTGGCGATTCCGGGTAGCAGAACCAAGAATTCGTCTCCGCCGGTGCGCCCGACCGTGTCCCCGGGCCGAACGCATTCGTGAACTCGCATCGCCACGGTGGCGAGGACCAGATCGCCGACCGCGTGCCCGTACGTATCGTTGATCTTCTTGAACTCGTCGACGTCACAAAAGATCAGACCGATAGAAGCTGGAGCCTCGGGCCCGCCATTCAGTGCGACCTCTAGGCGACGCATCACTTCTGTGCGGTTGGCCAGACCGGTCAGCGGATCGAAGCGCGCCAGATACTCGAGGCGACGTTCGGCGTCGACCTGATCATCGACGACTCGCAGTGCAGCGATGAGGCCATCGGCTTGACCGTCGGAGTTGAAGTAGGGCTTGGAGCGACAATCGACCCAGTGGTAGCTCCCGCCAGCGCCGCTGACCCTGAACCGACCAACCGAAGACTCACCTGTGGCTATCCTCCGGGCACTGGCCTCGACCACGTGCATGTCGTCGGGATGAACGCGTGTGGTGAAGTCGGAGCCGACCCATTTCGAGGGCTCATCGCCGAACGCGACCCGCACGGACGGCGAGATCCATTCGACCACCGTGCCGTGCAGGCGGATCACCGTGTCTACGGCGTTCTCGGCGAGGATCCGGTAAAGGGTCTCTGCATCCGCGCGCTCACGACTCAGGAGTTCCCTGTCTATCAGTAGTCGTTGTTCACGCTGACTGAGGTAGAAGATCGCGACACCGGTCGTGACGGTACCCACCGAGATTGCCATGGCCCAGGCCGCGTCCGCGGGCAGCCCAACCGCTATCAGCGCCAGCCTCGACAAGCCGATGACGATTGGCAGGCCGGCCAGCACACCGGCAATACGGACCAGGGTCCACCCGTCCGCTCTGCCCAGCAGCCAAGCGGCCGGATTACGGTCGAGCCGCGCCGTGAAAGTGGCTGCACCCAGCAGGAAAAGACAAAGGGCCGTCGAGATGGCCATCCCCGTCGACGGCGAGACGGCGATCACGGACATGGCTTGGAACATGTAGGCCGCAGCTACCACCGACGGCAGCGCGATCGCCGCCACTAGGCTCACCATGCGGACCACACGGGCCCAACGGTGATCAAGCCAAGTCAATCCGACGGCGATCGCCAGCAGCACGACCGCCACGCCTGTCTGCGGGCTGGGGCGGCCGGGCCAGGTCTTCTGCATCGCACGAACGTCGGCGGTGAACCACCATTGATCCAACCCCCACGAGCTGCTTGTCGCGTATTCGGCGAGGAACGTCGCCGCGACCGAGCCCGCCATGACGGCGAGGCCGCATCCGAACCACACCTTGGCAGCAGACGGCGTCCCGGACTGCAGCAGAATCGCGACCGCCAACGCGGCCACCAGGAGCGCTGTCCACGGCACCATCTGTGGCCACGATGCGAAGACACGGGTCAGCAGCTCGACTCCGGTGGCCCATCCCACCCAGTTCAGGGCAGCGACGACCAGTACCAGCACCAGCACCACACGGCCCAACACGGTGACGAAAACACCGAGTCGGGACTGCGGCTCGACCCCGGGTGCCTGGCTCCCCCCCACGTTGACGAACCTAACCCCTCGTCAGCCGCACCGTGCACGGAATGAACCGTGCTGGCGGACTATCTTCCCGGGCGTAACCCGAAGCGGCGCACGCCGCTACCCGCCATCGCCCGCATCGCGGCGATGGCGATCTTGCCCTGCCGCTTCGACGACGAGTACCACATCAGTTCGGATTTCTGGGTGGGGATCCTGGGGGCGGTGATGGCCTGCTGGCGACAGAACTTGATCAGGCCGCTGGCCCCGCCGGAGCGGTAGCCGATGCCGGAGTCCTTCCAGCCACCCATCGGCAGCGACGGGCAGAACACGTTGGTCAGCGCGTCGTTGATGTTGACCGCGCCGCACTCCAGCCGGCGGGCCACCCGCTCGCCGCGCTCGACGTCACCGGTCCACACGCTCGCCGACAGCCCGTACTGGGAATCGTTGGCCAGCCGGATCGCCTCGTCCTCGTCGGCGACCTTGACCACCGGCAGGGTCGGCCCGAAGGTCTCTTCGGCGATGCACGACATGCTCGAGGTGACGTCGGCCAGCACGGTGGGCTGGAAGAACGTGCCGACGCCGGTCGGTTTGCCGCCGGCGAGCACCCGCGCGCCCGCCGCGACCGCCTCTTGCACGTGCCGGTCGACGATGTCGCGCTGGGCGGCGGTCGCCATCGCGCCGGTGTCGTACTTCGCCCCCGCGCTCTCCTGGCCCTGCTTGATCGACCGGACGTTGGCGGTCAGCTTGGCGACGAACTCGTCATAGACCGGGGCCTCGACGTAGACCCGCTCCACCGAGATGCACACCTGGCCGGAGTTGAACATCCCGCCCCAGGCGATGCCATTGGCGGCGCGGTCGATGTCGGCGTCGGCCAGCACGATCGCGGGGTCTTTACCGCCGAGTTCCAGGCTGAACGGGATCAGCCGCTCGGCACAGGCCACGGCCACCTTGCGGCCGGTGGCGGTGGAGCCGGTGAAGTGGACGTAGTCGGAGTTGGCGATCACCGCCGCACCGGTCTCGCCGTAGCCGGTGGCCAGGCCGAGCACCGGCGGCGCACCGACCTCGGTCCAGCCGCGGACGAACTCGACCGCCGAAAGTGGCGTCACCTCAGAGGGTTTCAGCAGAACCGCGGCGCCGGCCGCCAGCGCCGGCACCACGTCCAGGGCGAGCATCGCCAGCGGGAAATTCCACGGTTCGATCATCCCGACCAGCGGGTAGGGCCGGTAGACCGTCGTGAGCTTCTTGACCTTGAACAGCAGGCTGTGTGGCTTCGGGTGGCGGTCGGCGAGGAACTCCTCGGCGTTGCCCGACCAGTACTTGATGGCGTCGGCCAGCGCCACCGGCTCGAGCATGGCGTCCCCGCGCGACTTGCCGGTCTCCGACATGAGCACCTCGGTCAGGTGGTCGGTGTGGTCCAGAATCCAGTCCCGCCACTTGAGCATCCAGTGCTTTCGGCCGCGCGGGCCCATCGACTCCCACTCGGACTGGTAGAGCCGCAATTCGCGAGCCTTGGCGGCCACCTCGTCGGCGCCGTACACCGGCACGGTGCCGGAGACTCGTCCGTCGGCGGGGTTGCGCACGGTGATGGTGGCCTGATCGGCCCTGGGCTCGACCGCGGTCATGGCCGCTCCTCTCGCTGGTGGCATTTGTCTGTGAGCGTAGCCGCCGCCTCGCGCCTAGAACAGGCCAACCGGTTGGTTGCCCGGCTCTGCCGGTTCGATGAGTTCCGGGCCGTTGTTGCGGACGCTGTTGACCAGGGTGGACACCTCGCGGATCTCGATACCGTCGATCTCCGGCGCCCGGGTCAGCAGGTCGGTGTCGGCCGGCGCATCGGGATTCAGCCAGAGGTCCCAGTCCCGCTCGGCCACCACCAGCGGCATCCGGTCGTGGATCTCGGCGAGCTCCCCGACCGCGTCGGTGGTGATGATGGTGCAGCTCAGCAGCGGTGAACCGTCCTTGTCCGGGCGCCACACCGACCACAGTCCGGCCATGAACAACGGCTCGCCATCGGCGCGGTGCATGAAATACGGCGTCTTGCGCGCCTTCTTGCCCGCCGGACTGTCCGGGTCGGGCTTCCACTCGTAGTAGCCATCCATCGGCACCAGGCAACGCTTGCTCTTGGCCGAGGAGCGAAACGCCGGCGAGGTGGTGATCTTCTCGGCGCGGGCATTGATCAGCAGCGGGCCCTTGTTCTCCGGGCTGCCGTCGGCGGCCGCCTTGACCCACGGCGGGACCAGCCCCCAGCGCATCAGCCGAAGCCGCCGGGTCGGCGTGTCGTCGGGATGGTCATGGCGGCTGACGACGGTGGCGACGCTCGACGTCGGGGCGACGTTGTAGTTCGGACCGCCGGCCTTCGAAGCCGTCTCGGTGGCCGCCGTCATCTCGTCGATGGCGTGGATCTTCTCGGCCAGCAGGGCCGGGTCGGTGGTAACCGCGAATCGTCCGCACATGCCTCCATGGTGGCGCACCGGCCCGACAGGGCAGGATGTATAGCCGTGAGCGAACTGTGGACGGCACCGTCGGCCCCGGCACCAGTGCACGCCACCGTGGCGATCCCCGGTTCGAAGTCGCAGACCAACCGCACCCTGGTGCTCGCCGCGGTAGCCGCCGCACAGGGCAGTGGCCGATCGACCATCAGCGGCGCCCTGCGCAGCCGGGACACCGATTTGATGATCGGCGCGCTGCAGGCACTGGGCATCGAGATCGCAGGCGCCGGTTCGGAGCTGGAGGTCGGCGGATCGCTGGCCCCGGCGGCCGCCACCCGCATCGACTGCGGGCTGGCCGGCACGGTGCTGCGATTCGTCCCGCCGCTGGCCGCGCTGAGTACCGAGGTGGTCGAGTTCGACGGTGACGAGCAGGCCAGGACGCGCCCGATTGCCCCGCTTCTCGAAGCGCTGCGTGGGCTGGGTGTGGATATCGACGGCAGCGGGTTGCCGTTCTCGGTGCGCGGTCGCGGCTCCGTCGAGGGCGGTGTGGTTCGCATCGACGCCTCGGCCTCCTCCCAGTTCGTCTCGGGACTGTTGTTGTCCGGCGCGGCATTCCGCCAGGGACTGACCGTCGTGCACACCGGCGCATCGGTGCCCTCCGCCCCGCACATCGCGATGACGGCGGTGATGCTGGGCGAAGCCGGCGTGCCGGTCGACGACACCGTGCCCAACCAGTGGCGGGTACGGCCCGGGCCGGTGTCGGCCCGGCACTGGGTGGTCGAGCCGGATCTGTCCAACGCGGTGCCGTTCTTGGCCGCCGCGGTGGTGACCGGGGGCACGGTGGGCATCGGCGGCTGGCCGACATCGAGCGTGCAGCCGATCGAGACCGTGGTCGGCATCTTCAAACTGCTTGGATCGACTGTGCGACAGTCTGATTCACTTCTCGAAGTGACCGGCGCCGCCGGCGGCTATCCAGGTTTCGACGTCGATCTGCATGACGTGGGCGAGTTGGCGCCGTCGGTGGCGGCGCTGGCCGCACTGGCCACCCCCGGTTCGGTATCGCGGCTCAGCGGCATCGCACACCTGCGCGGCCACGAAACCGATCGGCTCGCAGCGCTGAGCGCCGAGATCAACGCCCTCGGGGGCGACTGCCGCGAGACCGACGACGGGCTGGTCATCACCGCACAGCCCCTGCACGCCGGAACCTGGCATTCCTACGCCGACCACCGGATGGCGACCGCGGGCGCCATTGTCGGCCTGCGGGTTCCCGGGGTGACGGTCGAGGACATCGCCACCACCGCCAAGACGCTGCCGGACTTTCCGCGGCTGTGGATCGAGATGGTGGGCCGCGGTTGAGCCGACGCGAGTACGACGAGTCCGACGTCAAGATCCGGTCGGGCCGTGGTTCGCGTCCGCGTACCAAGACTCGTCCCGGGCACACCGATGCCGAATCGGCGATGGTCGTCACCGTCGACCGCGGCCGGTGGGGATGCGTCCTCGGCGGTGACCCACAACGGCACGTGACGGCGATGCGCGCCCGCGAACTGGGCCGCACCCCGATCGTTGTCGGGGACTGGGTCGACATCGTCGGCGACCTTTCCGGCCGGCCCGACACGCTGGCCCGCATCGTGCGCCGCCGCGAGCGGCGAACGGTGTTGCGGCGCACCGCCGACGACACCGATCCGACGGAACGGGTGATCGTCGCCAACGCCGATCAACTGTTGATGGTGGTCGCGCTGGCCGACCCGCCGCCGCGCACCGGGCTGGTCGACCGGGCACTGATCGCGGCCTATGCCGGCGGCATCCGGCCGATCCTGTGCCTGACCAAGACCGATCTCGCCGCGCCCGAGCCGTTCGCCGAACAGTTCGCCGACCTGGATCTGACCGTGATCACCGCCGGCCGCGACGACATGGTCGACGAGGTGCGTCGGCTACTCACCGGACAGGTCACCGTACTTCTCGGCCATTCCGGCGTCGGGAAGTCGACGCTGGTGAATCGCCTTGTCCCGGAGGCATTCCGGGCCGTCGGCGAGGTGTCGGGCGTCGGCAAGGGTAAGCACACGTCGACCCAGTCGGTGGCGTTGCCGCTACCCGGCGGCGGCTGGGCGATCGACACCCCGGGCATCCGCTCGTTCGGGCTGGCGCACATCGAGCCCGACGATGTGCTGCGAGCGTTCTCCGATCTTGCCGACGTCGTCGACGACTGTCCCCGCGGATGTGGCCACAGGGGGCCGCCCGCCGACCCCGAATGCGCGCTCGACACGCTGACCGGGCCGCCCGCCCGTCGCGTCCGCGCGGCCCGGCGGCTGCTGTCCGCGTTGTCGGAAACCGCCGCGTACTGATAATTGTTTGCATCGCCAATCGAGAGGGCACGCCGCACACATGACCGCAGAATCCCAGGTTCCCAGCCTCACCCTGAACGACGGCAACCGAATCCCCCAGCTCGGCTTCGGTGTCTTCCAGATCCCGCCCGACGAGACCGCCGCGGCGGTGCGCACGGCGCTGGAGATCGGCTACCGCCACATCGACACCGCCGAGATGTACCAAAACGAGCAGGGTGTCGGGCAGGGCATTCGCGATTCCGGGATCGATCGCGGCGAGGTATACGTCACCAGCAAGCTGAACAACGGCTTCCACCGGCCCGACGACGCGCGGCGGGCCTTCGAGGCGACCATCGAGGCCCTCGGCTTCGACTACGTGGACCTGTTCTTGATCCACTGGCCGCTGCCGACCCTCTACGACGGTGACTTCATCTCGACGTGGAAGACGTTGGAGGAGTTCAAGTCCGACGGCCGCGCCCGCAGCATCGGGGTGTCGAACTTCCAGATCCACCACCTCGAGGAGCTGGCCCGCGACACCGAGACGGTGCCCGCCGTCAATCAGATCGAAGTGCATCCGTATTTCACCAACGACACGGTGCGCGCCTACGGCATCGACCACACCATCCTGACCGAGGCGTGGTCGCCGATCGCCCAGGGCGCGGTGCTCGACGACCCCGTGGTCGGCCAGATCGCGCAGAAGGTCGGCAAGAGCCCGGCCCAGGTGGTGTTGCGCTGGCACATCGAACGCGGTGACATCGTGTTCCCGAAATCGGTCACGACCGACCGCATCAAGGAAAACTTCGAGATCTTCGACTTCGAACTCGGCGACGACGAGATCGACGCGCTGACCGAACTCGACAAGGGCGAGGGCGGGCGCCGCGGCCCGAACCCGGACACCTTCGACTACATCCCGAAGTAGACCCCGACAACGGACCCTGGGCCGCCTTGCTCTAGGAGCCTGCTGAATTAGGGCGTTTGGGGCGGGGTGCCTCAGAGCGCTCTGTGGCGCGTGTGTTCCCTCAGACCTGAGGGCCGACAATTCGAGGGTCACCCCGCCGTGTCGAGCGTGGCATCTGTGCTGTGTGACGGCAAGACCTGGTGGTCTGTGCTAGGCGATGGCCCAGGTGGTGCCGGTGTGGGTCAGGCCCATCGTGATGAGGCGTCGCAGGTTCAGCGCGGCACTGCGATGGTGGAGCCAGTAGCCGTTCTTCGCGATTCCGCGGTAGCGGAGTTTGCGGTTTCCTCGGGTGAGCCAGGCGATCGAGCGTTCCACCATGGGGCGGTGTTGGCGGTACTCGTCCTGCCACTCGGGTGTGCGGGCGACTGCTCGGGCTGCGCGTAGACGCTGTTCGTGTTCACCGATGGTGAGCTGGCGTCCACGCTTGGCAGTGGTGCATTGCGTTGTCAAAGGGCATGAACGACAGTGCCTCTCGAACTTCACCCCACCCCTGGGTGCGATACCGGCGGTGTGGCCGGCCGGGCAGGTCACGGTGCGGGCATCGAAGTCGATGCTGAAATCGTCGCTGGTGAATCCACCGGGCACCGGCGCGCGCAGCGGCGTCGGTTTGATCACGGCGATGTGCTTGCGTTCGGCCAGTGCGGCGCGGGCGTCGCCGGTGCCGTAGGCCGAATCCCCGAGCACCCGCACTGGAGCGGGTTCGTCGTCGAGCAGGGCCAACCCGACCACGGCTTCGTGGTTGTCGGGGCCGTTGGCCTTGGTCAGGGCGCAGTCGGTGATGATGCCGGTGTCGGGTTCGACCGCGATATGGGCTTTGAAGCCGTCCTGGCGGCGGTGCACCGTCTTGTGAGCGTGGCGGGTGTCAGGATCGACAGTGGAGATGATCCGGTCCGGGGCGACCTGCTGGGCGATGCGCCACTGCCCGTCGGTGCCATCAGAGCCCTCGACGGGTTCGACGTCCTGGCCAGTGATCAGCGCCAACAATGCCACCGCTTCGGCGGCGCGGGGCCCGAGATCCTGCTCGGGGAGGTGACCGAGCAGTCGGTGCGCGTCGCTGACCAGGGCATCAACGAGCTGGTCACGGGCTGACTTGTCGTTCCAGGCGATCGCGGGTTTGCCCGGGTCGTCGTAGTCATGCGCAGTGCACTGGGCCTCGATGACCTGCGCGGCGTCGGGTACGTCGCGGCGGACCCGGCGGATCGCGGCAATCAGCTGCGTGACGGTGTCCTGGGTGGCGACCGCGTCGTCCAGGACGGTGGAATCCAGCGCCCGCCGTGTCTTCTTGGCCAAAACTCCGGTCTCGGTGACGACGGCTTTGACCGCCTCGAAGATCCGGTTCGGGCGCTCTGAGGCCGCCAACCGGCGCCGCCAGTAGGTCAACGTGGTGGAGTGAAACGCCGTCGCGGTGATCGGCATCCCGCAGGCCGCCTTCCACCGCAGATCGAAGGTGACCGCCTCGACGGTCTCGTTATCCGACAGGCCGTGTAGCGCCTGCAAGGTGATCACCGAGGCCATCACCTCGGCTGGAACACTCGGTCGGCCCCGTCGTGACGGAAACAGATCGACGAACATCTCCTCGGGAAACAACTGCGAACGATGCGCCGCCAAGAAAGCAAACATGCTGTCGGACTTCAACAAATGCCCGGCAACCGACTCCGCATCCAACAACTCACGCTGATCATCCGAGCGACCTTGCACCCACCAATTGTCCCCAAAACCCCAGCACAACCGGCCCCGCCACGCGGGATTAATTCAGCAGGCTCCTAG